>CAWVLE010000129.1:0-4570 GCA_963929805.1 uncultured Eubacteriales bacterium
CTTTTTTGTATAACTTTTTGTTGCCCACCCGCTTAGCGGGTGGTTGCCTGTTTCGCTTCGCTCAACTGCCTAAAGGCATTAAAGCAAGCGCGCCATTTCACACCGGAAATGGCGCGCGCTTATGCGCCGGCGTTACATGGGAAACAGGTCGTGAATGGCCTGCTCAATGATCTTAACGCCGGAGGATGTGCCCAGCCGCTCGGCGCCCGCCTCAATCAGCGCCAGCGCGCTTTCCAACGTGCGTATGCCGGCCGAAGCCTTTATCTTTACGCCGCCGGTCGCGTTTGCCTTCATAAGCTTTACGTCCTCCACGGTGGCCGCGCCGCCCGAGAAGCCCGTACACGTCTTGACAAAGCTGGCGCCGGCCTCGCAGGCCAGGCGCGTGGCGCGCGCCTTCTCCTCGTCGGTCAACAGATACGTTTCAATGATGACCTTTACGCATTTGCCCTGCGCCGCGCGCACGACCGCGGCGATCTCGTCGCGCACGTAATCGTCGCGGCCATCCTTCAGCGCGCCGATATTGATTACCATGTCAAATTCGTCGCAGCCCAGCTTATAGGCCTGCTCGGTTTCAAACGCCTTGACCTGGGCGGTATTCGCGCCAAGCGGGAACCCGATTACGGTGCACACCTTCACATCCGAATCCTTCAGGTACGCTTTCGCCTCGGCGATATGGCAAGGGTTAATGCACACCGACGCAAAGCCGTACTTCTTGGCCTCCTCGCACAACTTGCGCACATCCGCCGCAGTCGCCGCCGGTTTTAGAATCGTATGGTCCACATATCCGTTCAACTTTTTGTCCATTGTCTCGCCCCTCTCCCGAAGCGTCTATTTGGTATAGTTGTCAAAGTAACCCTGCACCAGCACGATGGGCGTACCCTTGTCGCCGCTGCCGGAGGTAAGGTCGCACAGCGAGCCGATCAGGTCGGTCAGCCGCCTCGGCGTGGTGCCCTGCGAGGCCATCTTGCCTACCAGGTCCGCATCCTTGTTGCGGATGTATTCCGATATGGCCTGCTTAAGCGCGTCGCCCGACAAATCGGCAAACTCGTTATCGGCCAGGTATTTAAGCTTTACCTCGTTGGGCTGGCCCTCCAGTCCGGACGTATAGGCCGGGGATACCACCGGGTCGGCCAATTCCCATATTTTGCCTACGGGGTCTTTAAACGCGCCGTCGCCATATACCATGACCTCAACGCGCTTGCCCGTCTGGTCAAATATCATGCGCTGAATGCGCTCAACCACGCCCGCGCAATCGCGCGGGAACAGCTTTACCGTGGTCTCTGTCGCCTTATTGCTGCCCAGCAGCCCGTAGCGCTCGTTGTATCCACTGCCCTCAAACGGGGCGGAAAGCACGTCGTCCAGGCCGAACACCTTTTCCGCGCCCGCAGCGCGCAACAGCCGCTTGGAGCGCTCGCGCGTATGGATGTCGCAGCACAGCACGCACTTTGTATACGCCAGTATGGCGCGGCAATCGTTAGCCAGCACGATTTCGCATTCGCAACCCGCGTCCTCAATCAGCTGGCGGTAATAGGATATATAGTCCACGCCCGTAAAGGTGTGCTTTTTGTAGCCGAACAACTCCCGGAAGCGCGCCTCTGTAAGCACGTCGCTGAAGGGATTGATCCCCTTTTCGTCCAGCTCGTCCAGCGACACCAGGTGATTGCCCACCTCGTCGGAGGGAAAGCTGAGCATCAGACAGATCTTCTTAGCGCCCATGGCGATGCCCTTGAGGCAGATGGAAAAGCGGTTGCGGCTGAGTATGGGAAACAACACGCCTACCGTTTGGCCGCCATACTTTGCGCGTATGTCGCCGGCGATCTGTTCTACGCTGGCGTAATTTCCCTGCGCGCGCGCCACCACCGCCTCGGTCACGGCGATTACGTCCCTGTCGTTCAGGGAAAATCCTTCGCCGCGCGCCGCGGCCAATACGCTGTCGGCGACAATTTGCGCGATATCGTCGCCCGCGCGGATAATCGGGGCGCGTATGCCCCGCGAAACGGTACCGGTCAATCTTTCCATAAATAACGCCCCTCGCGAAAAATTTCTTAATTATTTACCGCCTTTTCATTATAGCATAAAATCGGGCGCGCTTCAAATCTCTTCCCTCCGGGCCCGTATGGCGCGGCGCAAACGGCGGCCCGCCCGGTTTAAACGTACGCCGCGCCTCCCGCATAAAGAAGCGGTCTGTTTCCATAGAACTTACGCGGTTAAAACAGGCCTGCGATTTTCCCGTTTTCGTCCACGTCCATCCGTTCGGCCGCGGGCGATTTGGGCAGGCCGGGCATGGTCATAATATCACCGGTCAGCGCCACGATAAAGCCCGCGCCGGCGGCCAGCTTTACGCTGCGCACCGTAACCGCAAAGCCTTCGGGCGCGCCCAGCAGCGCGGGGTTGTCCGAAAAGCTGTACTGGGTTTTGGCAACGCATATGGGCAGATGCCCATATCCTTCCAACACGATTTTGTCCAGCTGCCTTTTTGCGGACGCGGTCAGCTCCACATCCCGTCCGCGATACACCCGCTGTACGATCGCGCGCAGTTTTTCCTCCGGCGAAAGGCCGTCCTCATAGCAAAAGCTGAACCGGTTGGGCGTCTCGCACAGGCGCACGGCTTCCTCGGCCAGCCTAAGCGCGCCCTCGCCGCCCTTTTCCCACACCTCGCTCAGCGCCACAGGCACGCCCATTTCGCGCATCGCGCTTTCCACCAGCGCAAGCTCGGCCGGCGTATCGCTTGGGAAACGGTTAATTGCCACCACGCAGCCCAGCCCAAACACGTTTTGTATATTGTCCACATGCCGCGTCAGGTTGGGCAAGCCCCGTTTAAGGGCCTCCAGATTTTCGCTGTTTAAGCCGGTCTTGGGCGCGCCGCCATGCATCTTAAGCGCGCGCACCGTGGCCACGACAACGGCCGCGCTGGGGCGCAGGCCGCCCATGCGGCACTTGATATCGATAAATTTTTCCGCGCCCAGGTCGGCGCCGAATCCGGCCTCGGTAACCACGTAATCGCCCAGCTTGAGCGCGGCGCGCGTGGCGATAAGCGAATTGCAGCCATGGGCGATATTGGCAAAGGGCCCGCCGTGTACCAGCGCGGGCGTATGTTCCAGCGTCTGCACCAGGTTGGGCTTAAGCGCGTCGCGCAGCAGCGCGCACATCGCGCCCTGCGCCTTAAGATCGGCGCAGGTAACCGGCCGGTTGTCGTAGGTATATCCCACCACAATGCGTCCCAGCCGCCGTTTTAAATCGGCCATATCGCCGGCCAGGCACAATACGGCCATCACTTCGCTGGCCACGGTGATATCGTATCCGTCTTCGCGCGGCGTCCCGTTCGCGCGCCCGCCCAGGCCGTCAACAATCTGGCGAAGCTGGCGGTCGTTCATGTCCACGCACCTGCGCCACGTAATGCGCCTGGGATCGATGCCCAGGGCGTTACCCTGATGGATGTGGTTGTCCAGCATGGCGGCCAACAGATTGTTGGCCGCGCCGATGGCGTGAAAATCGCCGGTAAAGTGCAAATTGATGTCCTCCATGGGCGCCACCTGGGCGTAGCCGCCCCCCGCCGCGCCGCCCTTTACGCCAAACACCGGCCCCAGCGAGGGTTCGCGCAGCGCCACCACCGCGCGTTTGCCCAGCCGGCGCAACGCGTCGGCCAGGCCTACGGTCGTTGTGGTTTTGCCTTCCCCGGCGGGCGTAGGCGTAATCGCGGTCACCAAAATCAGTTTTCCGTCCGGCCGGTCCGTTTTAAGCACGTTCAAGTCCAGTTTTGCCTTATAATGGCCATAGGGTTCCAACAGCGCCTGGTCTATGCCCGCGTCCTTTGCCACTTCATAAATGGGCAATAGATCGGCCGCCTGCGCAATCTCTATGTCGCTCTTCATTACACGCAACGCCTCCGTCTTCAGCTGAAATAATCCACAGCGCCGGCAAACATGCCGTTGCTCTTCACGCCCTCTACGTTTTTATACAGCACATCCTCGCAGCGTTCGGAGTGCGCCATGCGCCCAAACACGCGCCCGTCGGGCGAGGTGATGCCCTCCACCGCGTACATCGATCCGTTGGGGTTGACGCTGATTTCCATGGAGGGGCGGCCCATCTCGTCCACATACTGCGTGGCGATCTGGCCGCATTCGCACAGCGCCGAGAACAGTTCGTCCGAAACGACAAACCGGCCTTCTCCATGCGATACGGGCGTTAAGTGGATGTCGCCCACCTTAAACGCGGAAAGCCAGGGCGATTTATTGCAGGCCACGCGGGTACGCACCAGGCGCGACTGGTGCCGGCCGATGCGGTTAAAGGTAAGCGTGGGCGCGTTTTCTTCGGCGTCCACAATTTCGCCAAAGGGCACCAGGCCCAGTTTAATCAGCGCCTGGAAGCCGTTGCATATGCCGCCGATTAATCCGTCGCGCACGCTTAGCAATTCGTCAATGCGCTCGCGTATGCGCGGGTTGCGCAAAAACGCGGTAATAAACTTGGCCGATCCATCCGGCTCGTCGCCGCCCGAAAATCCACCCGGCAGGAACAGAATCTGGCTCTGCGCCAACGCGTCGGCGAAGCGCTCGGCTGAGCGCGCAACCTG
>CAWVLE010000130.1:0-4366 GCA_963929805.1 uncultured Eubacteriales bacterium
TGGACGCAAACGACCTTAGCTACTTTATGGGCCGCACGGGCGTAACCCACACGGTGCTGCGCCCGGCCGGCATGGGCGAATTTGACGGCGTGAAGCTCAATATCGTTTCCGACGGCGAGTTTATCGCCAGCGGCAAAACGGTAAGAGTAGATCGCGTGGAGGGAAACCGTATCGTGGTAAGCGAGGTGGATCCGGGCAAGATCGATCAGCCCCCAAAGGAAACTACTAAGTAGACGGGCCGCTTTACGCGCCCGCCGTTGGCGGACGCGCTGAAAAATCAATAGAGCAATATATAGGAAAGGGGATAAAAAGCATGAAGGGGATAATGTATCGGGCGCTGGTAATGGCGTTTACGCTGTGCCTGCTGTTAAGCGGTATAGGCCAGGCGCAGGAGACGGCTGAAGGAGGCAAGCTTTACACGCTGACCGTGGACAATATACGCATTTCCCGCAACGGGGAAGAAGACGAGCCCATTGGATTTAAGGGCGTAATCACCTTTGGCGAAGACGTTAAGAGCGAGCGCGGGCTGATGGGCGTTAGCTTGAGCGGCGGCGCGCAGGGAGACACCCCGATAATCGACGGAAAGCTTACCCTGGAAGACGGACAGGTTCAACTTTCGCTAAACGGCGTTGACGACGTATACGCCATATCCATGGACGATATGGAAGCGCTGTTTAAGGACATGGCAAGCTCCGCGTTTGGCGGCGAACAGGCGGACATACTGGGGCAGATGACGGATCTTTTTTCCAGCGCGGTAGAATTGTCGAAATTTGATCTGGACGCGATGGATGAAGAAGCCAAGGCGAAGATTCAGGAGATAGTGCAAAACGCGCTTAACGCGCGTAAAGTGGCGCAAGATGAAACCGTGGAGATTTTGGGTCAGAGCTATACGCTGGACCGCTACGAGGGCAGCTACACCAAGGACGACATGATCGATTTGTACCGCGAGATAGGCGAAGTAAACGAGGCGTTCGCCAAATTTGCCGGCATCTTCGAAAAGCTTTATGACGGGACAAATCCCAGCGTGCCTGCGGTAAACGTAGTGGAAAATTTCGAGTATTGGACAAACGAGGCGCAGGACGTACTGCTGATGAATGCTACGATAACGGAAACGCTGAGCCAGAACGGCGAAGAGCTGCAAATGGAAATCCCCATGGTAATTCAGACGGTCACCGACGGGGACGACGTTTGCGTACAGATGGACGTGGACATGGATTTTGGCCAGATCAGCGCCGACGTGCCGATGAAATGCTCGTTTAACATGTACGCCGAGGAACATGGCGCGCAAAGCGGCATGGCGCGCTGCAACGTGGACTATACCATCATGGACGAATATACGATGGGCGGCTATTTCGATTACGAATTTGAGGCCCAGGATTCGGGCGCGATAAACGGGGTATTGAGCCTGGGCGGCGCTTTTAACATGCCCAACGCGGAAGGCAGCGCGGATATTTCAATGGACGTGACGTTTGATACCGCGCCGTTGCCCGAAGGCGCGCTGATGGACGTGGAAGGCCGCGATATCCAGAATATAATCGAAATGACGCAGGATGACCTCGCCGAGCTGCAAACCCAGCTGCAAACGCAGGCGATTGTCAGCATGGGCGCGGCGATGCAGACCGAGGGCGTGGCCAGTCTAATCAGCGAAATCATGACCTGGTCGACCCAGCAGATATTTATGGCGGCCTATGAAGAGCCCGTGCAAATGGACGCGTGACGCATAAAGATTGGGGATTGCCCATCCTGGCTTAGCCAGTATGGCATATTAGAAAGGGGATGCAGGTGAAATGTTAGAAGGTTCCGTAATTGGCGTACTGCTGCTGGTCATTGTAATCGTCGTGTTGCTGATCGTGTTTTTCAACTTTTTCCCGCTCAGCCTGTGGATTTCGGCTGTGGCCTCGGGCGTAAAGATCAGCATTTCCACGTTGATCGGCATGCGCTTTCGCCGCATCAATCCGTCGCGCATCGTGTTGCCCCTGATTAAGGCGACCAAGGCCGGATTGCATGTAAACATGAACGAGATGGAGGCGCACCTGTTGGCCGGCGGTAATGTGGATCGCGTAATCAACGCGTTGATCGCCGCGCAGAGCGCCAACATTCCGCTGGATTTTGACGATTGCCGCGCCATCGACCTGGCCGGGCGCGACGTGTTGCAGGCCGTGCAGATGAGCGTCAACCCCAAGGTGATTGAAACCCCGGTGGTGGCCGCCATAGCCAAGGACGGAATTGAGCTGCGCGCCAAGGCGCGCGTTACCGTGCGGGCCAACATTGCCCGGCTGGTAGGCGGCGCGGGCGAGGAAACCATCATCGCGCGCGTAGGCGAAGGTATCGTAACCACGGTCGGTTCGGCCGCCGCGCATAAGGAAGTGCTGGAGAACCCCGACCTGATCAGCCGCACCGTGCTGGGCAAGGGACTGGACGCCGGAACCGCGTTTGAAATACTGTCCATTGATATCGCGGATGTGGACGTGGGCCGCAACGTGGGCGCGCAGCTGCAGATGGACCAGGCGGAAGCCGACCGCCGCATCGCCCAGGCAAAGGCCGAGGAGCGCCGCGCGATGGCCGTGGCGCGCGAGCAGGAAATGAAGGCCGAGGTTGAGGAAATGCGCGCGAAGGTCGTAGAGGCCGAGTCCGAGGTGCCGCGCGCGATGGCTGAGGCGCTGCGCGAAGGCAAGCTGGGCGTCATGGACTATTACCAGATGCAAAACGTGATTTCCGATACCCGCATGCGCGATTCGATCGCCACGACCGGCGTTCCGGGCGCGCCCGCCGATGACGACAAGTCCAACAGATAGCGGACATTCTCAGGATAGCGGCCGCCGGTAAATTCCGGCGGCCGTGAAAACCGGGAAGGAGCATGCACATCATGAGCGGGGAAGTATTATTCGCCATCATCGTTATAGGATGGATTATAAGCGCGGTGACAAAGGGGAAAAAGAAACAGCAGGCCTCCAGACCCGGCCAGAACGCCCAACAGGCGAAAAACACGGCCGCGGGTCAGGCGAAAAAAACCGCGACTACCTATACCTGGAAACAGATCGGCGATGAAATTATAAAAAGTATCAACGCCGCCGGAGAGCAGCAAAAGAAAACTGAAACGCCTGTTAAAACACAGAGCGCGCCCGCGCCCAGCCGCGAGGGCGCGGCGCGGGTGGACGAGGCGGGCTGCGTAGGCGGTTCGCTGCCGCACGACCGGCACGAAGGTACCGCGCAGGTGGACGAGGCGGGTTGCGTAGGCGGTTCGCTGCCGCATGCCACCCATGAGGGCGCGCCGTCCCCAATGCCTTCCGCGAACAGGAACAGGAACAGGCGTCCGGAAGACGCGGCGCAGCGCCGTCCGGCGGCGTCCGGCGCGCATGCTGGCATTACGGCAAACCGCATGCGCGATGCGGTAATTCTTTCAGAAATTTTGGGCGCGCCGGTATCCAGACGTCCAAGGAGGATTGCGCGATGAATCCAATAAAGCTGCTTATCGCCGACGACGACGAGGGCATGCGGCTTGTAATGCGTAAAATCGTAGAACGGGCCGAGGGTTTTGAACTGGTGGGGCAGGCTTCCGACGGCGAAGAGATGCTTAGGCTGTTTCGCGCCCTGCGGCCCGAAGTGGTCGTTATCGATGTGGAAATGCCCGCGATGAACGGCGTGGAGTGCGCGCGCGTCATACAGGACGAAAACCCAAAGACCGTGATTATTTTCGCCACGGCGCACGAACAGTACATGGGCGAGGCGTTTTCAGTGTACGCGTTTGATTATCTGCTTAAGCCCTTTAAGGTGGAACGCGCGCTTAAGACGCTTAGCATGGTGCGCGAAAGGCTGCGCGCGCCCCAGCAGGGGGAACCGGCGCCGGCGGCGCCCGCGCACAGGGCGCAGGCGCCCGCGCGTCTGATGTTGCGCCACCGCGAAGGCGTCAGCTTTATCGATTTGGACGAACTTATGCTGATACAGCGGGAGGACCGCGCGACCGTGCTTTACACATCCGACGGCACGCGCTACGTTACCAGCGATTCGCTCAGCGAGCTTGAGGAGCGGCTGCCCGCCGGCATGTTTTTTCGAACCCACAAATCCTATATCGTAAACGTAAACCATATTGACTCCATTACGCCCTACGGCCGCTGGACCTACGTAATACGCCTGCGCGGCACCAAACACGACGCGCTGATTACCCATGAGCGGTTCGAGGCGCTGCAACAGATGTTCGCGTAAAAATACCGCGCGGCAACCGCCGCGGGGTGCTTTTATCCTTTGCCCGCCGCCTGAGAGGCGGCGGTCAGTGTGTCGCAAAAGTCCGCCTGCGGCGTTCTTTTTCGAGTGAAAAGCGCTGTTTCCCTCTCGCCCCCGAGGGGCTCCCGGGCGGGAAACAGCGTAA
>CAWVLE010000131.1:0-4091 GCA_963929805.1 uncultured Eubacteriales bacterium
CCCCCCCGGCCGTTTTTATCATGGCGCTTCAATCCCGCAAAGGCTCTATTCTCCCACAGCCTGTGCGGTCAAAAAGTCCAGCTTTACGCGGTAATTTTCACCGCTGGAGAAATAATCCACCGTAATTTGCATATCGCCCTTTTTATAGGTCGCCAGGAAAATGTTCTCGTCGGGCCTTAGCCCGCCCACGATCACCCAATCGTTCGCGGCCAGTTCGGCGCAGTAATCCAGCGCGTCGTTGACCGAGGCGCCCCGGTAGGTCAGCACGCGGCTGGCCTCGCCCGTGCCGTTATCCACGCGTGCCAGCCGGCCCGAAGCGGGCAGCAAAAACGCCTCGTAGCCCGCGCCGTCCCACATAAATTTGCTCTCCGCGCACAGCTCCACCGCGTTTTTGACGCCGTTGGAAATGATGTGTATCTCCGTCTGTCCATAATTGAGCACGCTAAGCTGCTGAGTTTGCACAAATATCTGCGCGCCCGCGTCCACCAGTTGCTCGATATAATCCGAAAAGCCGTCGGCGGCCTCCTGGGGCACATATACCTCGGCGTAGTCGCCGTTTATCTGCGTCCTGTAGGAATTGGACGCGAGCTGCGGCACGTCGGGGAACTGCTGGCTGGGCCAATAATCGGCGTCCTGCTCGGTCTGCTCGTCCCCGGCCTGCGCCTCCTGCCCGGTCGAAATTTCGCTCTGATAGGCGATACGGCGCTGCGTAAGCCAGTACGACGCGTACAGCGCCAGCGCGATAACCAGCACGGCAAACGTGGAAACCAGCGCATATTGTATCACATGCTTGCGGTGTTCGGCCGCCTCGTCGGCCTGCAGGGTAAAAATATCGTCATCGTAGTCTTTGGAAGACATGCGCGCATCACCTCTTAATTCGCGCCCGTGCGCCAAATTACGCCCGGCGTTTATCCTATTGGGATTATAGCACATACGCCCGCCCGGGCGCAACCGGTTCGCGGAAGCGAGGCCCGGCCGTACGGGGCGGCGTTCCAGTTGTAATATCTAATATCGCGTATTGCGGTTTTCCCGCGCGCTTTCTTTCAATCAACAATCCGGGGACAGGGCCTGCCGCCCTGCCCCCGTCAGAAAGGAGAATTACTTAAGCGTAATGATTACCCGGCGGTAAGGCTCCTCACCCTCCGAATGGGTGGTAACGTAGGGGTTGTTCTGCAGCGCGGAATGGAGCACCCTGCGCTCGTAGGGGTTCATGGGCTCCAGCGCCACGCG
The DNA here is from genome assembly GCA_963929805.1 of uncultured Eubacteriales bacterium. Lineage (GTDB taxonomy): Bacteria > Bacillota > Clostridia > Christensenellales > Aristaeellaceae > CAWVLE01. Next base: position 1,231 of record CAWVLE010000131.1, read on the forward strand.
GTGGCCGGTCTTGCGGGCGCGCGCCGCCATGCGGCCGGCCAGCTTAATCAGCGCCTCCTCGCGCTTGGCGCGGTAGTGCTCGGTGTCCAGCGCCACGCGGATGTATTCGTCGCGCCCCTTGTTAACCTGTAAGCTGGTCAGGTATTGCAGCGCGTCCAGCGTCTCGCCGCGGCGGCCAATCAATATGCCCAACGTGTCGCCCAGCATCTGCACCATCAGGTGGCCTTCGGTCTCCTTCATGCGGATTTCCACATTTACGCCCATCAGCCGGGTCAGGTTGGACAGGAAATCATACGCCGCGCGGCATACTTCGGACATGTTGTCCATATCGAGCGGCGGCAGGTCGTCCACCTGCGGCGATACCGGCGCGGGGTCGCTCTTGCGCTGAGCGCGCTGCCTGGGCGGACGCGGCGAAGCGGGCTTATCGGCTTCGGCGCGGCCTTTATTGGAAGACGGTGCCTGGGCCGGCCTGTCCTCCGCCCGATCGGGCTGCGCTTCCTGCGCGGGCGCGGCGGGCCTTGCTTTGGGCTTTTCCACCGGCTTTTCGGCCTTTTCCGGCCGGTCCGGCCTGTCCATACGTTCCGCTTTTTCCGAAGCTCTGGCCTGAGCGCGGCGCGGCGCGGCCGTGCCCAAGGTCATTACGGGCATTTCTATGTCCAGTTCAGGGCTATCTTCCTTTACCGTCAGGCGCACCTTGGCAAGCCGGCCGAACATGCCGAACAGGCCCGGGCTGCCCGCGTCCAAAACATCGATGTTTACATCGGATAAATCGCAATTAAGTTCCTTCAGACCGGCTTCGATGGCGATTTCCACCGTCTTGCCGCTGGTTTCAATCGATTTCAAGGTTCGGCAACCTCCTCGGGCTTTTTGGCTTCCTTACGATCAAAATACACGTTCATTAGATATTGCTGCGCAATTTGGATAATGTTGATGGCAACCCAGTAAATTGAGAAGGCCGCGGTCGAAGTAGCGCAAATCCAAACGGAGAAGATCGGGAAGAATACCTGCATCATCCTGTTGGTAGAAGCCGCACTGGAGTTGGCCGCGGGGGTCTGCTGGCCGCTGAGCAATTTGGAGCTGAGGTACTGGCTGGCGCCCGCCAGCACGGGCAGTATGAACAGGCCGTTAAACTGCGCAGGGATGGAAATGGTCCAAAACAGCATCGGCGCCGTGTAGACGTAGCTGCTCGCGCCATACTGGGCGGCGATGGCCGCGTATTCGGGCGTGGCCAGGAAGGCGCGCACGCTTTCCAGATTTTCCGCTGTGAGCACGGAGCTGCCGGTTACGCCGGAGATCATGGACAGCGGGTCGGCGATGGCCGGTATAATGGTAGAGAAAAACGAGTCGGGCTGATATACGTTTTTAATCCACAGCCAGGACTGGAAACTGTCGGGGTTGAACGTTCCGTTCATCATGTCCAGCAACATCTGCACGGTATGCTCGTTCGCCACCACGCGCATGGCGGTAAACATGCAAAACAGTATCGGCAGCTGGATGAGCATGGGCAAGCATCCCGAAAGCGGGTTGATCTTTTCCTTGCGGTAAAGATCGCTCATCTTCTGGTTGAGTTTTTCCTTATCCTTGGCGTACTTTTTATTCAGCGCGTCGATCTGCGGCTGCAACGCGCTCATCCGCTTCATGGATTGCTTGCTCTTAATGTCCAGCGGCATCAGCACCAGGCGGATCAGCAGGGTAAAGATTACCACCGACCAGCCGTAATTGCCCACCAGGTTGAAAATAAAGTCCAGCACGTCCTTTAAAAAGGCGCTGATAAAATTCATTGAGCTCATTGCTCGTCCTCCTGCTCAGGGTTTAAAATCATGGCACGGGGTCGTACCCGCCGGGATGAAAGGGATTGCACTTTAAAATGCGCTTTACCGCCAGAAAGCCGCCCTTGAGCGCGCCATAACGCGTGATGGCGGTCAGCGCATACTGCGAGCAGGTGGGGTAAAAACGGCAGCTGGGCGGCAGACACGGGCTGATATGCTTGCGGTAAAACCGTATGGCGCACAGCATGGCCCGCGCGGGCAGCGCGGCCAGTTCGCTCAGAAAACGGCGCATAGGCAAATCCTTCCATAATATGGCGCATGCGCGCCACGGCGCGTATTAACGGCTGAAACTACGACAAACGCGCGCCGGGTCACGCCTGGCCGCGCGCGTCATGGGTAACGCAAAGCAGGCCGGCTTTTACAAGCAACGCGTTCATATCGCGCGTAAGCAGGGCATGCGGCGCGTCCTTAGCCGCCACGCGCGCCACAAAAATATACCTGCCGCACGCAACGTGCGGCCGGAGCATGCGGAAATCTTCGCGCATGACGCGGCGTATGCGGTTACGCGTAACACTGTTGCCGACCTTGGAGGAAACCGAAAAGCCGACTTTCAAATCCCGGGCGCGCAGGTACACCATCGCCATGTATCGCGTTGAAACGGATTTGCCGCGGCGGTACACGTATTGAAAGTGCTTGTTCCTGCCCAGGCTGAACCGACGGCCTAAGCGGTATGGATGCGGATCGCGCGCGCCCACATCGGGCGGGCAATCGTTTGTGGAAAATCCGCCCACGGATCAGGCGGAGAGAACCTTGCGGCCACGCAGGCGGCGCGCTTTAAGAACATTGCGGCCACTCTTGGTCTTCATTCGGGCGCGGAAGCCATGCACCTTGGCGCGCTGACGCTTTTTCGGCTGGTAGGTACGATACATTTTCTGATACACCCTTTCCAATTGATTAGGATATTTGAATCGCCCGCGGCGCCTGTATGACCGTGGGCAGGCATTCCGATAAAGCAGGCCGTTTGGCGCTTGCGTCCAAACAAACAGCCCTATAATTATACGCGATATCGCCGCTTCTGTCAAGCCTAAACGG
>CAWVLE010000132.1:0-2827 GCA_963929805.1 uncultured Eubacteriales bacterium
GGGCGATATGTGGACAAAAATACAGCGAATGTTATTGACACTTTTAAACGTGTGAAGGATAATATATAAGTAAGCAAATCTGATAAATTATGGAGGATGCTTCATGGCTATTACCGCCGCAGAAATCGCGAAGATTTGCAACGTTTCCCGAACGACCGTAGATCGGGCGCTGAAAAATAAGAGCGGTATCAATGAAAATACGCGCGTGCGTATTCTGGAAGTGGCACAAAAATATAATTACCGCCCTAATTATCTGGCCAGCAGCCTGTCCACCGGCAGAACGCGTGCGGTGGGCATAATCGTGCTGGATTTATACAACCAGCATTTTGCCTATATGGTCAGCGCGGTGGAGCGGTATTTCGCGCAACAGGGTATATTTACCTATATTTGCCTGTCCGAGAAAAAACAGTGCCGGGAGCGCGATATAATCGACAGCCTGATCGACCGGATGGTGGACGGCATCATCCTGGTTCCCATAAACGACAGCCCCGAGTTTTTGGATCATCTGCATAAGCTGAACATCCCCATCGTCGCGGCCTCCAACCGGCTGGAGGGCTTCCCGTTTGTAAGCGGAGATAATGCCCGGGCGGCGCTTAGCGGCATGGAAGAATTCTACGCCCAGGGTTATCGCACCGTACACTTTATCTGTCCGCCGCTGCGGCGGCTGGGAACGGAAAACCTGTACGCCCAGGCCGAGCGCGCCAACGGATACATGCGCTTTATGCGCGAACATCCCGATATGAAGGGCGAGCTGATTACCTGCGCCGATTACCTGGATTATGTGGAGCGCCTGCTCGAAAACGCTCAGGAAAAGCCCGGGATCTTTTGCAGCAGCGACCTGTTTACGCTCAACATTCAAAAGCGCATTCAGGAAAGGAATTGGGATTTGTCCGAAAAATGCGCGCTGATGGGATTTGACGGGCTGGAGTTTTTAGAGCACCTGTCTCAGCGGCCGCCCTCTATCTTTTATCCCGCCGAGGAGATAGGGGAGACCTCGGCGAAAATGCTGGACGATTTGATCCATAACCGGCCTACGCCTACTGAAATTTTGCTGCCCTGCCCGCTTTTGCCGGGCAATATAGGCGTTTCGGCGCGGGCAGACGCGTAACGAAATAAAGCGAAGGCATAAAACAGGTTGGATTTTAATGCGCTAAGTTAATGTATATACGAATAGGCCGTGCATCACCGCCGCCAACGCCGCTTGCGATTTGCGCGAAATTATGATAAGGGGAGGACGAATGATGAAGATTCATTTAAAGCTGCTCTCGTCGCTGGAAAAGGTATTTTCACTTAAGAAGGTCGAAGGGAAAGCAATAGAATATCTAAGCATACTTAACAATGAAACCGCCTCGTTTCAGGCCGCCTACGCGCTGGAGGACGCCGGCGTGCAGGCGCCCTACGTTACGTTTGAAGTGCGTTCGCCGATTAGCGATTTTGTGCGCGTCCGCCGCGTACGCCAGGTGCCGGTTGGGTTGGCTACTTTCGCCGACGCGGATGAAAATTACTTAAGCCACACGGGCGGGCTGTATCCCGACCTGCTGGACGAAATCGGCCCGCATGGGCTGCGCGCCTGGCCCGGCCAGTGGCAGGCGCTGTGGCTGGACGTGGACGGTAAAGACTTGCGGCCCGGCCGCTATACCATTACGCTGCGTCTGGGCGTGGAGGGCGAAAGCGCCTTTGAGGAGCGCAGCCTCTGCCTGGAGGTGATTGGCGCGCAACTGGCCGCTCAGCGCCTGATCCATACCAAATGGCTGCATACCGACTGCCTGGCGCAATATTACGGCGTTGAGATATTCTCCGAGGAATATTGGCGCATTACCGAGAACTTTGTGCGCGCGGCCACGCGGCGCGGCGTCAATATGATTTTAACCCCCATACACACCCCGCCGCTGGATACGCGCGTGGGCGGCGAGCGCCCCGCGGTGCAATTGGTGGATATAGCGCTTAGCGCAGGCCAATACCGGTTTGGCTTTGAAAAGCTGGACCGGTGGATCGATATGTGTCAGCGCGCGGGCGCGCGCTATTTTGAAATGGCCCATCTGTTTACCCAATGGGGCGCGAACTATACGCCCAAGATTATATCCGAGGTAGATGGGGAACAAAAGCGCATTTTCGGCTGGGACGTGCGCGCGGACGATCCGCGCTATAAGGATTTCCTGGACGCCTATCTGCCGGCGCTTACGGCGCACCTTAAAAAGGCGGGCGTGGCGGACCGGTGCTATTTCCACATTTCAGACGAGCCGGAGAGCGCGCATCTGGAAAGCTACCGCCTGGCCAAATCCCTGATTGAAAAGCATTTGGAGGGTTTTGACATCATCGACGCGCTGAGCGATTTTAGTTTTTACCAGCAGGGCGTTGTGAAAAAGCCGGTTTGCGCCAACAACCATATAGAGCCGTTTATTCAGGCAAAAGTGCCGGGGCTGTGGACCTATTATTGCACGGGGCAGTATAAGCGCGTAAGCAACATGTTTATCTCCATGCCGTCGGCGCGCAACCGCATTTTGGGCATTCAGCTGTATCTTTACAATATTGAGGGATTCCTGCACTGGGGTTATAACTTCTATAACGCGCAGTATTCAGACTATCCGATTAATCCGTACCTGGTGACCGACGCGGACGGCTTTGTGCCTTCGGGCGACCCGTTCCAGGTATATCCAGGCGCGGGCGGGGTTCCGGAAGAATCCATACGCATGATGGTGACGGCTCAGGCGATATACGATTTGCGCGCGCTGGAAACGCTGGAGGCGCTGTGCGGGCGCGAGCATGTGGTGGCGCTTATCGACCGCATGGCCGGCATGCGCATTACCTTTGACAAATATCCGGCCTC
>CAWVLE010000133.1:0-3216 GCA_963929805.1 uncultured Eubacteriales bacterium
GGTTCGGATTTTCCGGTTGTGGTGGAGCATAGGAGACTCGAACTCCTGACCTCTACACTGCCAGTGTAGCGTACTACCAACTGTACTAATGCCCCGCATTGCGGCTGGAATCAACCGACGTGTTGCATTATAGCATAAAGGACCCGGTTTGTAAATAGGCTGGCAAAAAAATTATTTGTTACGTTTTCGTTGACTGGAGAATCGAATCTTGGCGGCAAACCTGTGCGCGGCGCGCGTTTTGTTGTATTTTGGCCGGGAATGCGCTATACTAATGCGTGAATAGGCGCGTAAATAAGGAGGGTTCCGGCTATGTTGTCAAGGCATGCGGCCGAACTTGCGCTGGGCGCGGCGCTGTCGACGGGCGGCGATTTTTCGGAAATTTTCTGGGAAGACACACGCACAAACAACCTGCAATTGCTGGACGGAAAAATTGATACGGCGACTACCTGCCGAAGCCACGGCGCGGGCCTGCGCGTGTTTAAAGGACTGTCCAGCGTATACGTATATACAAACGATACTTCTGCGGACGGCTTACTGCGCGCTGCGGCTCAGGCGGCCGCCGCGATCGGATCCTCGCGCGCTCAGGCGGGCGATGTGCGTCTGATGGGCAGCCGCGCGGCCAACGCCCACCCGATCGAGGAATTGCCCGGCTACGTGGACGGCGCGCGCAAGGCGAAACTGCTGCGCAACGCGGGTGCGGCGGCGCGTGCCGCCGATGCCTGCATAAAACAGGTGCAGGCCACGCTCAGGGATGTGGACAGCGATATCGCCGTATACAACAGCGAAGGGCTGTTCATATCCGACCGGCGCACCTATACCCGCATCGCGGTGATGGCGGTCGCCGCCGGCGAGGGAGAAAGCCAGGTGGGCTACGAGGGCCCGGGCGCGATGATGGGTTACGAGCTGTTCCGCACCCGGGTGGACGTGGAACAGGTCGCGCGCCAGGCGGCCCAAACCGCTGCTTTGATGCTGCGCGCGCAGCAGTGCCCGGCCGGCGTAATGCCCGTGGCGATCGAAGGTGGATTTGGCGGGGTCATATTTCACGAGGCGTGCGGCCATTCGTTGGAGGCGGCGGCGGTGGCGTTGGGCAACAGCGAATTTTGCGGGAAACTGGGCCAGCGCATCGCCTCGGACGCCGTCACCGCCATAGACGACGGCACGCTGCCTGGCGAATGGGGCTCGATCAACATCGACGACGAGGGCACGCCCTCGGGCCGGCTGGTGTTGATTGAAAAGGGCATACTGAAAAATTACATGATCGACCGGCTCAACGCCCGGCGTATGAACATGCCCGTTACCGGAAGCGGGCGCAGGCAAAGCTATCAGTTTGCCCCCACTTCGCGCATGCGCAATACCTACATCGCCCCCGGCGAGTCAACCGACGAGGAGATCATCTCCACCATGGGCGACGGCCTGTACGCGCGGCGCATGGGCGGCGGGTCGGTCAACCCCGCCACCGGGGAATTCAATTTTTCGGTGTCGGAAGGATACCTCGTGCGGGACGGAAAAATAGACAGGCCCGTGCGCGGCGCCACGTTGATCGGCAAGGGCGGCCAGGTGCTGATGAAAATCGACAAGGTGGGCCGCAACCTGGCCATGGCGCAGGGAATGTGCGGCGCGTCCAGCGGCTCGATTCCGGTCAACGTGGGCCAGCCCATGATCCGCGTAAGCGAGATGACGGTAGGAGGCAGATAACATGGAAACGGGCGATTTTCTCAAAAAACTGTTTGAAAAAGCCGGGCGCGCCGGGTTTGAGGCGTGCGAAGCCTATCTGTCGCAGGGCGATTCTTTCGAGGCCGAGGTGTTTGGCGGCGAGGTGATCGGCTACAGCGTCAGCCGCACGCGGGGGCTGGGCTTCCGCGCGCTGTATGAGGGCAAAATGGGGTACGCCGCCACAGAGGCGCTGGACGAGCAGGCCGTGGATCAGCTGATAGACGGAGCGAAGACGGCGGCTAAGTTAATCGATAGCCACGACAGGCAGTTTTTGTCCGAAGGCGGGGGCGACTATCCATCCCTTCAGCTGTTTAACCCGAAACTTGACCAGGTATCGGAAACGGAAAAACTGAACATGGCCCTGGAGCTTGAAAAAAAGACGCTCGCGCAGGACGCGCGCATTGCCCAGGTTACCGGCTGCGGCCTTTTTTCAGTCAGCGCCACGCGCCGCATCGTTAATTCCCTGGGCCTGGACGTGAGCTTTTCGGATAACGCCCTGGGCGCTTACGTCATGCCCCTGGCTAAGGAGGGCGAGCGTACCGGCACGGCGTTTGCCGCGCGCACGGTGCGCGATGCCGCCGCGCTGGATATAGACGCAATCGCCGGACAGGCCGCGCGCGAGGCGCTTTGCATGCTTCAGGCGCGCAGCCTGCCATCGGGCCGTTACCCGATTGTGTTGCGGCGCGACGCCGCGCGCAAGCTGCTGGGCGCGTTTGGCGGCGTGTTCAGCGCCGAAAGGGCGCAAAGGGGCCTGTCGCTGCTGGCCGGACGCGAAGGCGAAACCGTGGCCGCGCAGGCGGTCACCCTGATAGACGATCCGCTTTTGCCGGACGGCTTTGCCTCGACGCCCTTTGACGCGGAGGGAACGCCCGCAATGCGCAAACAGATTATCGCCCAGGGCCGGCTAAATACGCTGATGCACAATTTAAAAACCGCGAATAAGGCGGGCGTGGCCAGCACCGGCAACGCGTGCCGGGCCTCATACGCCGCGCCGATTTCGGTGGCGCCCACCAACCTTTATATACAAAGCGGAGGCCTTACGCTGGAGGAGCTGGCGCGCCGCGCGGGCGACGGCGTCATGATTACCGAATTGGAAGGGCTGCACGCCGGCGCCGATTCGGTCAGCGGGGATTTCTCGCTCAGCGCGAAGGGATACCTAATCCGTCAGGGGCGCGCCTGCGGCGCCGTGGAACAGATTACCCTGTCAGGCAACTTTTTTCAATTGTTGAAAGATATCGAAGGCGTGGGCGGCGATCTGGAATTTGGCATGCCGGGCGTCAGCTGCGTAGGCAGCCCGTCTTTGCTGGTGCGCGCGCTTTCGGTGGCCGGGAAATAGCGCGGTGGTAAGTATTTACGTTTTTTACATTTGCAATTTAATATATATCGCGCTATAATAAAAGGAGCATGTGTAGTTAGAATACCGCGCATTATCTTTAGCGAAACGAGGGCTTCACGGGTGGATTATAATTACGGCAGGCGCCCCAGGCGTAGAAGAAGAATTAC
>CAWVLE010000134.1:0-3104 GCA_963929805.1 uncultured Eubacteriales bacterium
GAAGATATCCGCCCAGCGGGTATTGCCTTCCTCGTATGGATTGGGCATTTCAAAATAGTCGTTCAGCGGCACAAACCAGTTGGTGCCCAGGTCGGTATTTTTATAAACGCCCATGTTTTGATAGATGATGTCGGGCGCCTCGCCGGCTGTCATCAGCGATACAACCGCCTCGCGGGTGGTCGTCTTAGAATCGGGCAGTATCTGCACTTCTACTTCGGGGTGCGCCTCGCTGTATTCCTTGGCCAGCATTTCCAGTTCGTTGTAGGGATACGGGTTCGCATCGCTCTTTTCCATGGACTTGGTGGAGTTAAAGTTGTTCTGGTCGCCGCCGCCATCCACCACAATGACGCGCTTTTCCGTCTCCGCGCCCGCCATGCCAACCGCGCACAGCACCAGCGCCATAACGAGGATCATGGACAATAGCTTTGTCAGTTTCATGTTTCACCCTCCTACAATATTGTTTTTTCCAAAACAGAGCCCGCGCCGCGCATGGGCGTCAGCCATTTGCGCCGCCGTCCTCCGTGTGGATTCTCCTTACGGTGCCGCCCTCCTGAAAGTTTGGCGGCACAAATACATCGCCCCTGTCTACCGGCCGCTCGTGCAGCAAATCCAGCAAAACTTCGGCCGCGCGGGTTCCCGCCGTTAAGGGCTGGATGGATATGGTGGTAAGAAATGGCGAAGTACACCGGCTGTACAGGCTGCCGTCGTGCCCAATCAGCGATATATCCTCCGGCACGCGCATGCCGCGCATGTTCAACGCCTGCATCGCGCCCACGGCAAATTTATCGTTGGCGCAGCAAATGGCCGTCGGCAATTCGCTTACCCGGTCCAGCATTTCGAGCGTGGCGTGCATGGCCCTGTATACATCGTCGTCGCCGCACGAATATATCCATTCCGCGCGTACGTGCAGCCCGGCGCGCTTCATAGCGCGTTCAAAACCTTCTAAGCGTTCGGCCCATACGCCGTCTCCGTTTTCAAAACGCAAATGCCCAATTTTACGGTGCCCCATCTTTATCAGATAGTCTACCGCCATTTCCGCGCCGGCCTGATAATCGTGGCGCACGCGGATGCTTTTGTCGCTGACATAGCTATCCCCTACCACGACGTAGGGCTTTGCGTTCGCGCATAGCAGCTTTCCGACTTCCTCGCAGGCCTGCGCCCATGCCTGCGGATGATCCGATATATCGTCCAGCTCGACCGGCAGAATAACCAGCCCGTCTACCTGTTTCCCCAGCAGCGTCTTTACGCCGCTTATCCAGTCCTCCACGCTGCTCGCGCAGCTTAAAATAATATCCATGCCGTGCGTACGAAAGACGCGCGACATGCTGGCCACGTACTGGGCGTAAACCGGGTTTTCTATGTGGGAAAGCAGCACGCCCACCGTTGAAGTCCGATTGAGCACCAGCGAACGCGCGATCATATTGGGTTGGTAATTCAGCCGCTTCGCGCATTCCAGCACCTTTTTGCGCTTCTCGTCGGATACGTAGCCTTTGTTGTTCAACACGCGCGAAACCGTCATGACGGATACGTCCGCTATTTTAGCTATATCTTTAATATTTGTCATTATTGCTCTATTACACTCAGATATGTTAGCGTTATCATACAAGTATATTGTACATTATATTTTGCGCATTGTCAATACTTAACATTTATAAATTTTTATTCTGAAAATTTGGCGACTATGAATTTTTTGCGTCTCTTGGCGGGGCCAGGCTGCGGCCAGCATATGACCAACTTCCCGCGAAGCGGCGTTATCATGGCCTGGCGGGAGGTTTATAAACGGCTATAATACTTTCCGGCGCTTTAATTGGTTTTAAACAAAATCGCGCGGGCGGTCAGGCATCGTGTTCTGCCATCCATGCTGAAAGATTTTTGCAATAAGTATCGTTACCGTCTACAAAGCACATATGGCGGCAGCCCGGCATATGTTCCCACCTTGCATTGGGCAAATTATCGTACATGGTCTTGGCGATAAGCGGGGTGCAAAGGTCTTCCGTTCCACTTACGATAAAGGCCGGAATTGTAATATCCCGCAGCCTGTCCGTATAATTCCAGCCGGCAAGCGTGCCCACCGGCATAAGTTCATTAGGCCCCAGGCTACCGTGTATGATTCGCTTCCCGAACGTCTTTCCCAGCGTAGGCATTCGGGCGCATCCTCGCATATGTCTGATCGTTACTGAGTATTTGCATATAATGCCCGATGGCGGAAAGATACGCCTCCGAGGTATAATCGCCCGTCTGCTCGGCTTGCGCGATGGCCTCCCGTTCTTCCTGCGGCAGCTGCAAGGCCATTCGGTGCTGCTCTTTCCCCCAAAGCTGTGAATCGGAGAGCGTAGACAAAAGGATGACTGAGCCTACGCCTTGTTGCGTACGGTCCGGCAAGATACGCAATGGCGAGCATACCGCCCCACGACCGCCCCAGCATGTGGATTTTCTTAAGCTCCAGCGTCTCGATCAGGTTTTCCAGCTCGTCCGCCCAGGTATCGGCAACCCACAGTTCGGGACGGTTCTCAATGTACGGCTTGCCGCAGCCCAATTAATCGCAGCTTATAATCGCGCGGCCGGTCTCATCTGCCAGGCGGCCCAGCACCTCAAAATAGTTGTGCGTAGAGCCCGGCCCGCCGTGCGGGAGTAGTAGCGGCGGCTTACTGGATGAGATATCCCCCCGTCTGAAATTTGCCAAACGTCGCATAGCCTTCCATAATTGTGGTGCCGTAGCGTATATGCGCCGGCAAGTTTTGCCCGTGACAGATCCATGACGGAACCGCCTACCGCTTCTTCCGTCGCGACGGTCGAAGCGCAGGCCGTGATCGCCAGCGCAAGCGCGGCAACCGCGCTTATAAACGCTTTACGCACGCCGGCTTCCTCCTTTGTTCTCTGTCTTGTGGCCGCTTGCGCATAGTAATCGGGGTCATCATATTATTGCCGCGCCCGCGTGTACATTTGTGACTTCGTCATGTTTTCAAGCGCCTTCTAAATAAAAATTTTTCAGGCCCTGTTCCGCTTTACGGATTGTAATGCAGGCAAACCTGCTGCCGCTCCAGCGCGTTTTGCAGGCCTTTTAGCGAAAGCTGCGCGGCGGGCCGGTTTTCTTTAACGATAAG
>CAWVLE010000135.1:0-2520 GCA_963929805.1 uncultured Eubacteriales bacterium
ACCTCCAGCGTGACAGGCTGGCATTCTAACCAACTGAACTACCAGGCCGCATATGGTGGGAACAACAGGGCTCGAACCTGTGACCCCCTGCTTGTAAGGCAGGTGCTCTCCCAGCTGAGCTATGCTCCCATGTTCCCTGCGCTTTAGCCGTGCGCGTCACTCGCGCGACGACAAGAGTTATAATACTCGAAACCAGGGCATTTGTCAATAGGTTTCACCGCAAAAAATGATATTTTTTCAATTTTCTTCCCACATGAAAAGGCGGCCGCTCCTTTTAGGAATGACCGCCTTTTAGCAAAACGCCTTTGCTTAGCGCTGATTGCTCATGGCGCGCTCCTGCGCCTCGATCATCTTTTTGACCATGGTGCCGCCGATGCTGCCCGCGTCCTTGCTGGTCAGATCGCCATTGTAGCCCTGCTTAAGGTTGATGCCCAGCTCGCTGGCCACTTCGTGCTTCATGTTGTACATGGCCTGACGGGCGGCGGGAACATTGATCTGATTATTCGAATTGTTTGCCATTTTGCATTTCTCCTTTTTATTAACGGATACTTATCCAAATTCGGTTTACCAGATTACTTGGCGCCATTTTCATAGTCTTCAATCATTTTCTTGACCATATAGCCGCCAACATAGCCATTTTCGCGCGAAGTCAGGTCGCCGTTATAGCCCTGCTTCAGATTCACGCCCAGCTCGCGGGCGATTTCAAACTTCATCTTATCCAGCGCGGTCCGGCTTTCCGGAATGTTGACTCGGTTCTTGCTGCTCATCTTTTTCACCTCCCGATCGAGTCTGAGCCTATTGTGACCCGAGTCAAAAATTTTAGACTGGAAGTTTTTTTAATCAATGGAAGCGCGCTTCCTGCCCGCGCGCCCCGGCGGCGGCGCAAATGGTAATGCGGCCAATCCCCGGCGCGCCTTTTTGAAAAGAGAAATAACCTTATTACGGCGGTAACGCGCGCGCCGCGGCGCTATAATTAAAGCGGATAAATTTTGCGCGTTTTTCTCCGGCGAGATACCGGATTAAGATGGGGGCGATTAAAATGCCAATTATTTCCTGCGTTAAAACGGACGATTATTCGCAGGCCGCGCTTGATCGGGCGGTTGCGCGCCATTTTGAGCAATTGAATATCGACCGCGATTTAAAAAGCGATATGAAGGTGCTGATAAAGCCCAACCTGCTTACCGGCCGGCGGCCGGAAAACGCGGTGACTACCCATCCGGCGCTGCTGTGCGCGCTGATACGCCGCCTGCGCGCGCTGGGCGTGACGAAAATTATCGTGGCGGACAGTCCGGGCGGGCCGTATATTCCCGCCGCGCTTAAACAGATTTACGCCGCATGCGGCTTAAGCGGCAGCGAATTGATCGCGCCGCTGCTTAATTACGGCACGCAGTGGCGCGGCGTGCCCTCGCGCGGCGTGGGCGCGCAGGCGTCTTTTAACCTGATTGAGCCGGTGGTCGAGGCCGATTACGTCATCAACGTGGCCAAGATGAAGACGCATTCCATGACGCGCGTTTCGCTGGGCATAAAAAACCTGTTTGGATGCGTGCCGGGCCTGCAAAAGCCCGAACTGCACTTTGCGAACCAGCGCCCGGACGAATTTGCCAACATGCTAATTGATCTGGCGTTGACGGTCGCGCCCAACGTCACCCTTATCGACGGCGTAATCGCCATGGAGGGCAACGGGCCCAGCGCGGGCGTCTGCCGGCGCGCGGGCGTTACGCTTTGCGCGCGCGATATCTTTCATCAGGATTATTACGCGGCCTGTCTGATGGGGGTGGATCCCGACGGCGTGCCCATGCTGGCGGCCGCGCGCGCGCGGGGGCTGATTGAACCCGAATCCATTGAGACGCGCGGGGACAGCCTGTCTCCGTTTGACCCGCCCTTTGCCATGCCGGACGCCGACCGGCTGGATTTTACCGGCCATGTGCCCAGAGCGCTCCGGCCCGCCGCCTATAAACTGATGAACACCGCGTTTAGCCCGCGGCCGCGCGTGCGCGCGGCACGGTGCGTGGGCTGCGGCAAATGCGCGGAGAGCTGCCCCGCCCACATCATTACCATTCGCGACGGAAAGGCCCGCATTCCCAAACAGGGCTGTATACGCTGTTTCTGCTGCCAGGAAATGTGCCCGGCAAAGGCCATTGACGTGCGCAGGTTTCTGAACTTTTAGGGCCTTTAAACGGCGGATTTTCCGGGAATAAACATCTGATCCGGCGCCTGCGCCGGATCAGATGCGTCGTTATATCATTGCGCGCTTATCTGGCACAGGTCAAACGCCGGGTTAATCGCGTAGAAATTCCGGCTGTCCAGTTTTTCCTGAACCATTCTGAGCGTTTCGCCAAAGCGCTGGTAATGCACAATTTCGCGCGCCCGCAAAAAGCGTATCGGATCGAGTACGTCCGCGTCGTCTATCAGGCGCAGCAGGATATCGTAGGTAGTGCGCGCCTTCTGCTCGGCGGCCAGGTCCTCGTGCAGGTCGGTTATGGGATCGCCTTTGGATTGGAACACGCTGGCGGAAAAGGG
>CAWVLE010000136.1:0-12241 GCA_963929805.1 uncultured Eubacteriales bacterium
GCTCATTTTTCCGATTCCAGCTGGCTGATTAACAGATCGCGCGTTTCAAAAATATGGGCGCGCATCAGGCGCACGGCCTCGTCGATATCGCCGTCCTTAATCATGTGATAGATCAGGGCGTGCTCGCGCAGGCTGATGCGCCGGTTTTCGTGGGTTTCGTACATGGAGGCCATGATGCGGGTGCGGTAGTTGAACTTGCGCATGGTGGCCGTCAGGTGCTTGTTTTCGCCAAATTCGTAAAAGATTTCGTGAAAGCGCTCGGTGGCGAAGCGGTAAAGCGCCTCGTCGCCCGAATCGTAGGCCTTTTGCTGGGCCTCCACCGTGCGCCTGAGCTCGCTTATCATCAGCTCGCGCCGCGGATTGCGCGCGGCCAGCTCTATGGCGTGGCAATCCAGCATGGCCAGTATGTCGTTCAGTTCCCATATATCGCGCCGGCCAAAGCGCGCCACGCGATAGCCGATGTTGGCCTCGTATTCCACCAACCCTTCGGCCACCAACCGGCCAAGCGCCTCGCGCACCGGGGTGGAGGAGGTATTGTACTGCATTTGCAACTGGCGCGCGTTGATCTTTGCGCCGGACGGCAGGCTCCTCGAAACGATGCTTTCCAGCAGGCCGTCGTAAATCTGAGTCGCCAGCGTGTCCTTATATTGTGCGCCGGTCATCCTACCCCGCCCTTTCTTTGACAAGCATGCCTGTATACAACTATTATACACGTTTTTGGTCAAGCGGGCAATGTTTGATACATTTTTATTTATATTACATATTTAAGGGGATTTTTCAGTTTAAATTTTTCATTTTCGCTCATTTATGCGGTAGAACGCTAAAAACGGAAAAATATGTTGCATCATGTAAGAATATTGTTTATAATATATGTTATACGGAAATTGTTAATATAAACGCGTGTATTTTAAGGAAGTGTTTGAATATGATCGACCTGAGAAGCGACACGGTGACCCAGCCCACGCAGGCCATGCGCGAGGCCATGTTCCGCGCCGAGGTAGGCGACGACGTGTACGGCGACGACCCAACCATGAACCGCCTGGAGGCCTACGCGGCCGAGCGGCTGGGCAAGGAGGCGGCGCTTTTCGTGCCCAGCGGCACGATGGGCAACCAGCTGTGCATCATGACCCACGTATCGCGCGGGGGCGAGGTAATCTGTTCGGACGAGGCGCACATCGTGGCGCACGAGGTGGGCGCGGCGGCGGCGCTGTCGGGCGCCTTTATCCGCGCACTGCACTTTCCCGACCAGCTGCCCGACGCGGGCATGATCCGCGCGGCCATACGCGACCGGGAGAACATCCACTTTCCCGAAACCCAGCTGATCGAGGTTGAGAACCCGCTCTCCAGCGGGCGCGTGGTGCCGCTTGACCGGCTGCGCGAAATATACGCCGTGGCCCAGGCGGCGGGCGTAAGCGTTCACCTGGACGGCGCGCGGCTGTTTAACGCGGCGGCGGCGCTGGGCGTGGACGCGCGCGAGATAACCGCCTGCTGCGACAGCGTAATGGCCTGCCTGTCCAAAGGGCTGTGCGCGCCGGTGGGCTCCATCGTGGCGGGCAGCGCCGGCTTTATTAAGCGCGCGCGCAAAAACCGCAAGCTGATGGGCGGCGGCATGCGCCAGGCCGGGTTTCTGGCCGCGGCGGGGCTGATCGCGCTGCGCGACATGACCGGCCGCGTGACGGAGGACCATGAAAACGCGCGCTATATGGCCGGGCGTCTGGCCCGGATGCCGGGCGTGGTCATCGACCCGGGCAAGGTGGAAATCAACATGGTGTTTTTCGCCATAGACCGGCCGCAGGCCTGGCAGGACGCGTTGCCCGAAAAAATGCTAAAGCATGGGGTAAAGATCAATCCGCCGGAGGACGGGCTTTTCCGGTTTGTGACCACCAACGACGTAAGCCGCGCCGATATCGATTTTGTCATGGACGCGCTAAACGGTATGCTTTCGCAGTAGCAGTCAATCGGGGCGCGGCCCTGCGGGGAGGGTTGAGGCATGGTTCGGTTTATACTTAAACGCATTGTATCCATTATCGTAACGCTGTTTATCGTGTGTACGCTGACCTTTGCGATGATGCACGCGGTGCCCGGCGGCCCGTTTACCGGCGAGCGCAATCTGCCGGCCAACGTGCTGGAGGCGCTGGAGAAAAAATATCACCTGGACGACCCGCTGTGGAAGCAGTATCTGGACTACCTGAAGGGCGTGGTGACGCTGGATTTCGGGCCTTCCTACAAAAAAGACGGCGTGATGGTAAGCGACATGCTTTCGCAGGGGTTTCCGGTGTCGGCCAGGCTGGGCGGCATCACCTCGCTGATTATTATCGGCCTGGGCGTGCCGCTGGGCATATTTTCGGCGCTTAAGCGGGGGCGCTGGCCTGATTACATCATTACGGTGTTCGCCACGCTGGGCATCGCGGTGCCCACGTTTGTGCTGGGCACGCTGATACTGTACATATTCGGCGCGAAGCTTTCCTGGATCCCCACGTTCGGGCTGGACACCTGGCGGCACTACATCGGGCCGGCGGTGTCGCTGTCGGGCTTTTCGCTGGCCTTCGTGCTCAGGCTTACCCGCTCGAGCATGCTGGAGGTAATGAGCCAGGACTATATACGCACCGCGCGGGCCAAAGGGCTTTCCTGGGGCCGGGTGATCGGCAAACACGCGCTGAAAAACGCGCTGATCCCGGTGGTTACCTACGTGGGCCCGATGATCGCCGGCATCATGACCGGCTCGTTTGTAACCGAGAAGATATTCGCCATTCCCGGCATGGGCAAGTTTTTCGTGGAGGCCATATCCAACCGCGATTATACGGTAATCATGGGCACCACGCTGTTTTACGCGGCGTTCGCCGCGGCCATGATACTGGTGGTAGACATCGTGTACGTGGTACTGGACCCGCGCATCAAATTTGATTCCTGAAGGAGGGCCGCGCATGGAAGGGAAAAATACGATCCGTCCGGAGGATTTAAACCGCGTGCGCACCCAGGCGGCCGACGCGCAGGATATCTCGCGCCCGTCGCTTTCCTACGCGCAGGACGTGTGGAGGCGCTTTCGCAAAAACCCGCTTTCCATGACTGGGTTGGTAATTATACTGCTGATCGTGCTTTTGGCGGCGTTTGGCATGATGCTTACGCCCCACCACTACGCGGACCAGCAGCTGTCCATGAGCAATCTGCCGCCCATACTGGACGTATACACCCTGCCGGACGGCGAATGGGTGTACGTACACAAGGAATACACGCTTTACCAGGTGGATTCCTCGGGCCACGTGTTGGGCCGGCTTGACCCGGCAAGCGAAAACAAGGGCGCGCGTACGCGCAGCTACGAGTTAAACGGCCAGACCATAGAGATGGACTATTCGGGCGCGGCCAGGGCGGCCAAGGCCGAAAAAGAGGGCGATATGGCCGCGGCCGCCGCGATTGAGCGCTTTACGCTGACGGTAAACGGGGAAAAGCTGCAGGGCGCGACCACGCGCGTGTGGAACCGCACCTACATCTGCGGCACCGATTACCTGGGCCGCGACATGTTCGCGCGGCTGGTGTACGGCGCGCGCATATCGCTGCTGGTCGCGCTGGTGGCCACGCTGGTGCAGTTTGTCATCGGCGTGCTGTACGGCGGCATCGCCGGATACGTGGGCGGGCGCGTGGATAACGTGATGATGCGCATTGTGGACATCATTTCCACCGTGCCGCTTACGCTGTACGTGGTGCTTTTGATGGTGGTGCTGCAGCCCGGGTTGATTACCATCGTCATCGCGCTGGCCTCGGTTTACTGGGTGGACATGGCGCGCCAGGTGCGCGGCCAGATACTGGGCATCAAAAACCAGGAATACGTGCTGGCCGCCCGCACCATCGGCGCGGGCGCGTGGCGCATACTGCGCCGCCATCTGATCCCCAACGCCATGGGCGCGATTATCGTAACGCTGGCCATGTCCATACCCAGCGCCATATTTACCGAATCGTTTCTTTCCTTTATCGGGTTGGGCGTAAGCGCCCCGGCCGCCAGTTGGGGCACGCTGGCCAGCGACGCGCTGGGCGGCATGCGCACCTATCCTTACCAGCTGTTTTTCCCGGCGCTGCTCATATGCATAACCGTGCTGGGCTTTAACTTCCTGGGCGACGGGCTGCGCGACGCGCTCGACCCCAAGCTGCGCAAATAGGAGAGGAGGGCTTCGCGTGAGCGAGAGCATTTTGACGGTAAAAGACCTGGAGACCTCCTTCTTTACCCATGTGGGCGAGGTGCAGGCGGTGCGAAAGGTCAGCTTTGACGTGCGCCGCGGCGAGGTGCTGGGCATCGTGGGCGAATCGGGCAGCGGAAAAAGCGTAACGCTTATGAGCGTGATGCAGCTTTTGCAATCGCCGGGCCGCATTAAGGGCGGCGAGGTGTGGTTTGAGGGAAAGGATCTGACCAGGCTGAGCGACCGCGCCATGATGAAAATACGCGGCGAGCGCATATCCATGGTGTTTCAGGACCCGATGAGTTCGCTCAACCCGGTGTACCGCATCGGCAACCAGGTGGCCGAAACCCTGCTGGCACACGGCCATATCAGCCGCGCCGAGGCCAACCGCCGCGCGGTGGATCTGCTGCGCCTGGTGGGCATCCCCTCGCCCGAGACGCGGGTGAACAACTATCCGCACGAATTTTCGGGCGGCATGCGCCAGCGGGTGATGATCGCCATGGCGCTGGCCTGCCACCCCGCGCTTCTGATCGCGGACGAGCCCACCACCGCGCTGGACGTGACCATTCAGGCCCAGATACTGGAACTGCTGGACGGCATCCGCCAAAAGGAGGATTCCACCATCATACTGGTCACGCACGATCTGGGCGTGGTGGCCGAGCTGTGCGACCGGGTCATCGTTATGTACGGCGGCAAGATCATGGAAAAGGGGTCCGTGCGCGATATCTTCTACCGCCCGGCCCACCCCTACACGCGCGGGTTGCTTTCCAGCGTGCCCTCGGTCGCGCGGGGCAACCGCGGCCGGCTGACCCCCATCCCCGGCTCGCCGCCCGATCTGATCAACCCGCCCGCTGGCTGTCCGTTCTCGCTGCGGTGCGCGCACGCGATGGACCTGTGTACGCGGCGCATGCCCGACACGTTCCAGCTTGAGGGCGAGCACAGCTGCGCCTGCCACTTAAGCGACCCGGCCGTGGCCGCCATGCTGCGCGAAATGGGAAGGGAGGACGAGCTTTTATGACCAGTCAGGCCGCGCCGCTTGTGCGCGTGGAGGGGCTGAAAAAGTACTTTCCCGTGCATTCCGGCTTTCTGGGCCGCGAGCGCCGCTATGTGCGCGCGGTGGACGATATCTCCTTTTACATTCAACAGGGCGAAACCTTCGGCCTGGTAGGCGAATCGGGCTGCGGCAAATCCACCGCCGGCCGTTCCATCATACGGCTGTACGACGTGACCGGCGGGCACGTGTATTTTGACGGGACCGATATCGCCCGCCTGAACCAGCGCGAGCTGATGCCCTACCGCCGCCGCATGCAGATGATCTTTCAGGACCCGTACGCCTCGCTCAACGCGCGCATGACGGTGGGCGAGATTATCGCCGAGCCGTTGGAGGTACACAATCTGGCCTCGGGCGCGCAGCGGCGCGAAATTGTGGAAAGCCTGCTCGACCGCGTCGGGCTCAAGCGCGAGCACGCCGGCCGTTACCCGCACGAATTTTCGGGCGGCCAGCGCCAGCGCATCGGCATCGCCCGCGCGCTGGCCGTGCGCCCCCAGTTTATCATCTGCGACGAGCCCATTTCGGCGCTGGACGTATCCATCCAGGCGCAGGTGGTCAACATGCTCGAGGACATCCAGCGCGACGAAGGGCTTACCTACCTGTTCATCGCGCACGATCTATCCATGGTGCGCCACATATCCAACCGCATCGGGGTAATGTATCTGGGGCGGCTGGTGGAGGTGGCCGGCAGCGACGAGCTGTGCGATCATCCGCTCAGCCCCTATTCGCAGGCGCTGCTTTCGGCGGTGCCCGTGCCCGACCCGGACCACGGCATGCGCAAGGGGCGCATTACCCTGGAAGGCGACGTGCCCAGCCCGCTCAACCCGCCGCCCGGGTGCCGCTTTTTAACGCGCTGCCGATACGCCGGCACGCGCTGCCGCGAGGCCGAACCCGCGCTGCGCGAGGTGTCGCCCGGCCACTACGTGGCCTGCCATCGCGTGTAGGGAAAATTTCACTGCGGGAGTTGATTTTATGGACGAGAGAATGAAGACGTTCGCCCACAAGCTGGTTACCTATTGCGTGGACGTGCAAAAGGGTGAAAACGTGTTAATCAGCGTGGCCGAATCCGACGCGATGGACCTGGTAAAGCTGCTCATCCGCGAAATTTACGCCGCGGGCGGCAACCCGTTTGTGCAGTACGAATTTGCCAGCGTAACGCGCGAACTGCTCAAAAACTGCAATCCGGCCCAGCTGGAATTGATGAACCGGGCCGATCTGGCGCTATTGGAGCACATGCAGGCCAACATTTACATACGCGGCCTTACCAACGCCAGCGAATTAAGCGACGTAAGCGACGAAAACATGGCCATGTACGTCAACGCGCGCACCGCCCAGCGCCAGGTGCGTTCGCGCATTAAATGGGTGGGGCTGCGCTATCCCAACAACGCGCTGGCCCAGCTGGCCGGCATGAGCCTGGAGGCGTACGAGGATTTTCACTACACAACCTGCAATATGGACTACGCCGCGCTTTCGCGGGCCATGCAGCCGCTGGTCAGGCGCATGCAAAACGCCGACCGCGTGCGCATCGTGGGCCCGGACACCGATCTGCGCTTTTCCATCCGCGGCATGAACGCCGTGCCCTGCGACGGGAAAATCAACATCCCCGACGGCGAGGTGTTTACCGCGCCGGTGCGCGATTCGGTGGAAGGCTACGTGCGCTTTAACATCCCCTCGGTGTACCAGAGCCTGAGCTTTGAAAATATCCGTCTGGAGTTCTCAAAGGGCCGCATCGTGCGCGCCAGCGCCAATTACGAGGCGCGCCTTAACCAGATACTGGACACCGACCCGGGCGCGCGCTACCTGGGCGAATTTTCGTTCGGCGTCAGCCCGGTCATCACCCGGCCCACGGGCGACGGCGGCATAGACGAAAAACTGGCCGGCTCCATCCACCTGACCCCGGGCGACAGCTACCGCGAGGCGGACAACGGCAACCATTCCAAAATACACTGGGATATGGTGCTTTTGCAGACCCCGCAATACGGCGGGGGCGAGATCTATTTTGACGGCGAGCTGATCCGCAAGGACGGGCTGTTTGTGCCCGAGGACCTGCTCGCGCTCAATCCACGGGAGGAAAAAGCATGAACGAGCTGCGCTTTCGCCAGGTGCACCTGGACTTTCACACCAGCCCGCTTATCGAGGACGTAGGCGCCGATTTCGACCCGGAGCGCTTTGCCAAGACGCTGTCCGACGCCCATGTGGATTCGGTCACCTGCTTTTCGCGCTGTCATCACGGGTATTTGTACTATCAAAGCCGCAACCTGCCCCACCTGATGCACCCGCACCTTGCGCGGCCCAACCTGCTGGGCGAGCAGATCGAGGCCTGTCACCGGCGCGGCATACGCGTGCCGGTGTACACCACCGTGCAGTGGGACGACCTGGTGGCCAAGCAGCACGGCGACTGGCTGGTGCTCAACGAGCAGGGCGCGCCCTTTAACCAGCCGCCCTTTAAAAGCGGGTTTTACCGCAACCTGTGCCTGAACAGCCCCTATGTGGATTATGTAAAGGCGCAGGTGCGCGACCTGTTTGAAAGCCTGGGCGAACTGGACGGGCTGTTTCTGGATATACTCAACATCAAGCCCTGCTGCTGCCCCAACTGCCTGCGCGACATGCTCCGCGAAGGGCTGGATCCCGAGGACGAAACCGTCCGCTACGAATTTGCCCAGCGCGTGATGGACCGCTTCATGCGCGATATGACCGCCTTCATTCACGCCATACAGCCCGGTTGCCCGGTGTTTTACAACGTGGGCTACATCGGCACGCGCCACCGCGGCGTGATTGACAGTTTTACCCACCTGGAAATCGAGTCCCTGCCCGGCGGCAGCTGGGGGTACGGCCATTTCCCGGTAACCGCGCGCTACGCGCGCACGCTGGGCCTGGATTTTATGGGCATGACCGGGCGCTTCCACACCGACTGGGGCGATTTCGGCTCGCTGCGCAACCGGGCGGCGCTGGAATACGAATGCTTTAAATCGCTCGCCTACGGCGGCAAATGCTCCATCGGCGACCAGCTGCACCCGCTGGGCGCGCTCAATCCGGCCACCTACCGGTTGATCGGTTCGGTATACGGCCAGGTGGAAAAAAAGGAGCCCTTCTGCCAGGGCGCGCGCTGCGTAAGCGAGGCGGCGGTGCTCATCCCCGAGCAGTTCCGCCGGCCGGGCACGCCGCTGGTGGGCAGGGAGCTTTCCGGCGCGACAAAATTGCTCACCCACGCGTGCGTGCAGTTTGACGTGGTGGATACCCAGGCCGATTTTTCGGCCTACCCGCTGCTGGTGCTGCCCGACGACATCCCCTGCGACGCGCAGCTTTGCGAGAAGATCGGCCGTTTCCTCTCGGGCGGCGGCAAGCTGATCGCCTCGGGCCGCGCCGGCCTGGACGAAAAGGGCGATTTCGCCCCCTTCATGCCGGTCTCCTGCCAGGGCGAGGCGCCCTACTGCCCGGATTACCTGGTGCCGGAAGGAGAACTGGCGCGCGGCCTGGAGCCCGAAAACGAATACGTGATGTACGACCGCGCCATGCTGTGCGCGCCGCGCGACGGCGCGCGGGAGCGCCTGCACGTCAACACGCCCTACTTTAACCGCACCTGGCGCCATTTTTGCAGCCACCGGCAGGCGCCCAGCTCGGGCAGGCGCGGCTATCCGGCCGTGGTGTCGGGCGGCGGGGTGATCTATTTTGCACACCCGGTGTTTACCACCTATGAGGTGTACGGATGCCGCTGGATACGCACGCTGGTGGAAAACGCGCTTGACGAACTGCTGTCCGGCCGCCTGATACGCCACGACGGGCCCAGCACGCTGGAATTGAGCCTTACCCATCAGGCCCAGGCGCGCCGCTACGTGCTTCACGCGCTTAACTACATTCCCCAGCGCCGCGCGGAACAGCTGGACATCGTGGAGGACGTAATACCGCTAAGCGGCGTGCGCGTGGATCTGGCCGTGGGCCGTCCGGTGCGCTCGGTCAGCCTGGCGCCCGAAGGCGAAAGCGTGGCCTTTGAGCAGGAAGGCGGCAGGCTGCGCTTTACCATCGGCCGCATAGAAGGCCACCGCATGATCGCGATAGACTACTAATTGGATATATATTGATGTTTCAATATATAAAAATCTACCTGAGGAGGAACATGGCTATGAGGAAACTGGTATGCCTGGCACTGGCGCTGGCGCTTTTGCTGACCGGCGCGGTATGCGTAACGGCCGAGGAGGATAATTCCTCCACCGTCACCTTCAACATCGGGCAGGAGCCCACGACGCTGGACCCCGGCCTGAACTCGGGCGTGGACGGCTCACTGGTGCTGCTGCACATGTATGAGGGCCTGGTGCGCGAGGTAAACCACGAAATCGTGCCCGCCGCGGCCGAAAGCTACGACGTGAGCGAGGACGGCAAGGTGTACACCTTCCACCTGCGCGAGAACTACTGGTCGGACGGCGAGCCCGTGCGCGCCCAGGATTTTGAGTTTGCCTGGAACCGCGCGCTGGATCCGGAGGTTGCCTCCAGCTACAGCTGGATTTTTGAATCGGGCAACATCGAATCCTTCCGCGCGGTAGACGACAAGACCTTCGAAGTTACGCTCAGCACGCCCGGCCCGGTGTTTTTCCAGGTGCTGGCCAACACCACCTTCCTGCCCCTGCGCGAGGATAAGGTGGATTACCTGACCGGCGCGTGGGCGCTGGACGTGGAAAAGCACGTCTCCAACGGCCCGTACATGATGACCAGCTACGCCGCCGGCGACCGCCTGGTGCTGGAGAAGAACCCCTGCTTCGTAGGCGCCGAGGACGTCAAAATAGAAAAACTGGTCGGCCTGATGATCGTGGATCAGACCACCGCCCTGACCGGATATGAGTCGGGCCAGATCGACGCGCTGACCGCCGTGCCGCCCGCCGAGATCCCGCGCCTGCTCAACGAAGAGCCCGACTTTATGACCATGCCGTCCAACTCCACCAACTTCTACGCCTTCAACGTCACCGTGGAGCCCTTCACCGACATCCGCGTGCGCCAGGCGCTGTCCTACTCCATCGACCGCACCGCCATCGTAAACGACGTGCTCAAGGGCGGCCAGATGGCTGCCTGGTCGCTGATCCCCGGCGTCATTTACGACGACCAGGGCCGCGTGTTTAACGAGGTAAGCGGCGATTACGGCATCCCGCTGGACGACAGCAAGTACGAAGAGGCGCGCCAGCTGCTGGCCGACGCGGGCTATCCCAACGGCGAAGGCTTCCCCGAAATCACCATTTTGTACAACACCAACGAGTCCAACAAGGCGGTGGCCGAAGCGATCGCCCAGATGTGGATGAACAACCTGGGCATCTCGGTCAAGCTGACCAACATGGAATCGGCCGTGTTCCATCAGACCCGCGTGGCGCACGACTTCCAGGTATGCCGCGGCGGCTGGTACGGCGACTTTGCCGACCCGCTGACCCACCTGGATCTGTACGTTACCGATAATTTCGGCAACTACGCCAACTGGTCCAGCGAAGAATACGACCAGCTGATCGCCGAGGCCAAGGTGCTCTCGGGCGCCGAGCGGTTTGAGAAATTCTATGCCGCCGATAAGCTGCTCTCCGAAAGCTATGCCTATATGCCCATCTCCTACGACGTGTACACCACGCTGGTCAATTCCAGCCGCGTAACCGGTTGGGAAATGACCTCTACCGGCGTTTTGAGCTTTATCAACGCCGAAATGGTGGGCTAATCTTTTCCCCCAAAAATGCGCCCGGCAGCCAACGCTGCCGGGCGCATTTACTTAACCGGATTTTCACTTTTCCTGACTCAGTCGCGTCATGGTCTCCTCCAGCAGGCGGTAAAAGGGAACCACGCTGTCCAGATATAACGTCTCATCCACAGAATGTACGTCGTGAATTTCCGGGCCGATGGAGATCATGTCCAGATTTTCGTTCATGCGGGCAAAGGCGCCGCACTCCAGCCCGGCGTGCAGGCAGCTTAGCGCCAGTTCCTCGCCGGTCTGCTCAAAATACACCTGCCCCATCAGGGCCTGCAGTTCGCTGTCTGGGTCGGCCGGCCAGGCGTCCGAGGACTGCTCCTGCGTTACGCTGTAGCCGCACATCCGCGCCAGCCGCGCCTGCTGAAGCCCGATCGCGTCCAGCAGCGCCGACTGCGAGCTGCGCGCGAACAGCAGCGCCGTAACCTGGTTTTCGTCCGCCCGGAACACGCCCAGGTTGGAGGAACTTTCCACCAGGCCTTCCACCGTCTGCGACATGGTATGCACCCCGTCAAACGCCAGGGCCGCGAAGTTTACGATATTTTCGGCCTGTTCGCGCTCAAACACCGTATCCGGTAGCGTAGTCGCGGCGACGCTTACGCTCACGTCCGGGTCGGACGCGCTGTAGGCGGCGGCCAGCTCCGCCACGCGCTGGGTCAAAAGCTCCTCCGCGCGGCCGGCGTCTTTTTGGCCGACCACAATCAACGCCTCGGCCTGATTGGGTATGGCGTTGGACGAGGAGCCGCTGGTTATGTAGCCAAGTTCGTAATCTATGCCTTCCTCGCCCAGATACGCCAGCAGCTGGCCCATGGTCTGGGCCGCGTTTATCCTGCCCGCGCCGATCAAAAGGCCGGAATGGCCGCCCAACATGCCGCTTAAGTTTACCAGCAGCGCGGTGTCCAGCGCAGGCTGCGTGCGCTGGGGCGTCTGTTCGGCCTGCGTCCTCAGCCCCGCGGCGGTGGATACGATGGCCTCGCCCAGGGTTTCGGCGTCCAGGTTGATAAGGTAGCTAACGTCCGCCACAACCGACGCGTCCAGGGCCCTGATGCCGGTCATGCCGTCTTCCTCGTTTACGGTAACGATGCAGCGCACCGGGCCGTGCTCTTCGCCGGAGCAGGCATAGTACATCAGGATTGAAAGCCCGATGCCGTCGTCCGCGCCCAGACTGGTACCATCGGCGGTCAGCGTATCCTCGCCGCGTATGGTCTTGATGGGCGTGTTTACCGGGTCAAAAGCCGGGTCGCTGGACACGGCCACCATGTCCATGTGCGCCTGCAGCGCCACGACCGGGGCGTCCTCGCGGCCCGGCGT
>CAWVLE010000137.1:0-4300 GCA_963929805.1 uncultured Eubacteriales bacterium
TAGAAAAACCCGATGCTACCGGGGGTTTCTGGCGTGATTGGATAGCCGGAGGTATCTTGCATTCTTACCCTTGAAAATGCGGTTTGAAATGCGTAGAAAACCGGCGTGCCATTTCATTGCGAAACAGCACGCCGGTTCATTTAGCAACCCTGTTTGTCAGCCGTTAAGTTAGTGTGCGTTTGATACTTCCTTATCGACGTTCACCTGACGACGGCGGGGATGCTTTTTAACTTTCCAGGCTGGACAGCCAAAGGGACAAATCCTCGCTTTCCAGCGCGGCCGCGCGGCGCGCAAGTTCGCTTCCGTCAAAGGGCGCGCCCTCCAGCAGCGCGGCGAGGCGGGGCGACAGCGTTTCATCCATGGCGTCGGTGTAGACCGCTACCTTCTGCATATGGCCGTGTACGATCTGAAAATTGAGCGTGACGCCGCCCCAGTCGAAGCGGCGCTGAAGGTTCATCTCGCCCGCGGGCGAAGCGCCCAGGTTCCACGCCCAGCTTTCATATTTGGGCAAAAGCGCCTCAAAGCCGGGTATGTCCTCGCCGCGCGCGGTTTGGGGCCGGGCGCCGCCGTATTCGGCGCAAAAGGCGTCCATCATGGCCTGGCGCATGGCGTCCAGATTTACCTGCGCTCTGAGCTGGGACAGATTGACCACGCGCGCGTGGACCGATTTTACGCCCTTGGCGCGCAGCTTATCCTGCGCAACGTTTAAATACCGGCCGATCAGCGACATGTCTACATCTATCAGCAGCGTGCCGTGGTGCAGCGCGCTTGCCTTTAAAAGCCGAAAGGCGTTGCCCGAAAACTTGCGGCCCGCGCACGTCAGATCGTTGCGGCCCGTGGCCTGCGCGTCTACGCCCAGCCGCCGCACCGCGCTTAGCACCACGCCCAGCTGCCGCTTTACGTCGTAATCGGCCCGGGGCACGATAAAGGAAAAATTCAGGTTGCCCAAATCGTGATATACCGCGCCCCCGCCCGACGAGCGCCGCGCCAGCGTGCCGCCCTCGTCGCGCAGCAATTGGGTGCGGCACTCGCTAAAGGCGTTCTGCCCCGCGCCGATGACCACGGTGTGCCGGTTCTGCCAAAGGAACAGCGTGGCCGTCGTGCGGCTGTCCGGCGCGGTAAGCAGCGCCTCCTCCATGGCCAGGTTGCGGTGGGGGTCGACGCAATCGGTGGTAAGTATGCGCGTGGAAAGTATCATGTGGGGTATACCTCGCTTACAGATATTGGGTCAGCGCCATATAGGCGGGAATGAAAATCAGCGAACACAGCGTGCTCAGGGCGATACCGCCGGCCGCGTATTCGCTGTCCGCGCCGCAACTGGCGGCCACGATGGGCGTCTGCGACATAACCGGCATGGCCGCCTGGATCAGCAGCGCGTTGCGCATCAGCTCGGGCATGGCGATAAAGCGGCTGGTAATAAGCAGCATGGCGGGCGCGATGGCGAACCGGCCAAGCAGCATGGTCAAATAGCCGCGCTGATAGCGAAAACAGCCGCGCTTTAGCATGCCCATGATGACGTAACCGGTGTAAAACATGGAAAGCGGCGTTACCAGCGCGCCCACGTAATCGGCGGCGTCCAGCACAAAGGAGGGCAGGGACACGCCCAGCAGGATGAGAATCGCGCAGGAGAAAAACACGAGAAGCGGCAAGGGGAACAGCTTTTTAATGTTCTTTTTGTCAAACAGGGCGCGCCCGCCGTCCATGGACATCATGGCGTGGCCGGCCGACCAGAACAAAACCGTGTTGGCGATATAATATAAAAGCGTGTAGGGCACGACGCCCTCGCCAAAGAGCGCCATGGAAACCGGAAGCCCGATAAACACCGAATTGGAAAAGGTAAACATGCAGCAAAAAACGCCGCGCCGGGCCTTATTAACCCGGGTTACGCGCGCCGCCAGCAGGCTTACGGCGATGGTAAGCACAAGCGAGATAAAGGGCGCGGCGATACCGGGCGCGCTTTCGATCAGGCTTTGCCGGGAATACTGGGAAAACAGCTTGCTTATAATCATGGCGCTCAGGCCGACCCGCGTTACCAGGTTGGATAAAAACGGGGCGTTATCGGCGCGGATATAGCCGATGTGGGTAAGCAGCATGCCCAGACCGATCATTAAAAAGATGGAAAGCACGATATACACGGCGCTTAGTACCATTACGGATTCCCCCCCGTCTGATTGAGCGCGCGGTTAATCGCGCTGAGCACGCCCTTGATCGACGCGATGGACACGTTGGATTCAATGCCCACGCCGTACACGCTCCTGCCTTCGTATTTTAACTGGATATAGGCGACGGCCTTGGCGTTTGAACCCGCGGAAATTGCGTGCTCGTGGTAGGACACAAAGGAAAAGCCGTCGATGTGCGCCTCCTGCATGGCGCTGAAAAAGGCGTCGATCGGGCCGTTGCCCTCGCCAAAGAGCTGGTATTCGCGGCTGCGGTAGCCGATAACGCCGGTAAACTGCACGGTGGAGTGCCCGGCCGAGCCGCGCTCCACGATGTCGTGCCGCTTAAGGTGATAGGGCATGTCCACATCCACAAATTCCCGGATAAACAGGCGCAGAATCTGCTCGCTGGAAAGCTCGGCCCCGGTGCGGTCGGCCTCGCGCTGCACGATGGCGCCCAGCTCGGGATGCATGCCCTTGGGCAGGTTATAGCCGTAGCGGTTTTGCAGTATATAGGCCGCGCCGCCCTTCCCGCTCTGGCTGTTGATGCGGATGATGGGCTCGTACATGCGGCCCAAATCGTCCGGATCGATGGGCAGGTAGGGCATCTGCCAGGCGGTGGGGTGGTGCTCGCGCCGGTAATCCATGCCCTTTTTAATGGCGTCCTGATGCGAACCGGAAAAGGCGGTAAACACCAGCTCGCCGGTATAGGGCTGGCGCTCGTGGATGCGCATATGGGTAAGCCGCTCATAGTCGCGCCGGACTTCGTTAAGGTGCGAAAAATCCAACCCCGGGTCGATCCCCTGCGTGTACAGGTTAAGCGCCACCGTAATCAGGTCCAGGTTCCCGGTGCGCTCGCCGTTGCCAAACAGCGTGCCTTCCAGCCGCTCGCCGCCGGCCATCAGGCCCAGCTCCGCGTCGGCCACGCCGGTGCCCCGGTCGTTGTGGGGATGCAGCGATATGACGGCGCGTTCGCGGCCGGGCAGGTTGCGCGTAAAATATTCTACCTGGTCCGCGTAGTAGTTGGGCGGCGCGACCTCTACCGTAGCGGGCAGGTTCAGTATCAGTTTTTTTTCGTTCGTCGCGCCAAAAGCATCCAGCATCCGGCGGCATACCTCGATGGATTCGTCCGGATCGGTGGCCGAAAAGCCTTCGGGCGAATACTCAAATCGTATGCCCGCCCCGCCGTCCGCCCGCTCGCAGGCCAATTGCCTGATCAGCTCGGCGCCCCTTAGCGTAATGGCGGTAATCCCCTCCAGATCGGTTTTAAACACCATTTTGCGGAACATGGGCGATATATTGGTGTACATATGAACAATGGCCCGTTTCGCGCCCTCTATGGCCTCGAAGGTGCGCCGGATCAGGTGTTCCCGCGCCTGCACCAGCACCTGAATGGTTACGTCGTCCGGGATCAGATTGCGCTCAATCAAGGCGCGCACCATGTCAAATTCCACGCGCGAGGCCGACGGGAAGCCTACCTCGATTTCCTTAAACCCCATTTTTACCAGCATGGCAAACATTTCCAGTTTTTCGGCGGCGTCCATGGGCTCGGCCAGCGCCTGGTTTCCATCGCGCAAATCGACCGAACACCACATGGGCGCGCGCGTGATGGGGCGCTCCGGCCAGGTGCGCCCGCTAAGCGCGATTGGCGGAAAGGATTGATATTTGCCGGGGCGATTGCTCATCGGCGTATAAACCTCCCATTCATCTTAAGTTTGCGGGGGGATGGAAACAAATAGCCCCGCCCCGGCAAAGGGGCGAGGCTGTCGCTTCGCGTTACCACCCAATTTCCGCCCGGCAAGGCCGGACGCTCAAAGCCCGTAACGGAGGCGACCGGCCCACGCTATCCGGCCCGGACGAATACGCCCGGCCGCATTCACGTGGACGGCTCCGGGGCGAGAAGGAATTTGCCCGCGCCGCCGGTTCGCATCCACCACCGGCTTTCTGAGCGCGCCAGACAATTCCGCTCCCCATCATGGCCTTTCGCGCGGCCGCAGGCCGCGCTTTACATCGTTTATTCTATTATACAGGCGCGGCGTTTAAAAATCAATGCGCTGCTCGATGTATTTTTCCAACTGGTCCAACGCCACGGTATCCTGCTTCATGCTGTCGCGGTCGCGCACGGTGACGCAGCCGGTGGGCTC
>CAWVLE010000138.1:0-10515 GCA_963929805.1 uncultured Eubacteriales bacterium
TTCGCCGATCAGCACCGGGTTGTTTTTGCTTTTGCGCGAAAGGATGCGGATGACGTTGCGTATTTCGTTGTCGCGGCCGATGACCGGATCCAACTTCTGCTTGCGCGCCAACTCCACCAGATCCTGGCCGTATTTTTTCAGCGCGTCGTAGGTGGCCTCGGGCGCGTCGCTGGTCACGCGCGCCGAACCGCGCACCGATTGCAGCACGCTCAGCAGCGCGTTCTTTTCGATGTTATAGCGCCGGAAAATCTCCTTCATGCCGCTGTTGGCCTTGTCCAGCAGCGCCAGGAACAGATGCTCCACCGACACGTATTCGTCCTTCATGCGCCCGGCAATGGCCTCCGCCTCGGTAAGCGCCTGGTCCACGTCGGCCGATACGTATACCTTGCCCTGCTCGCGGCCCGGGCCGGACACCTTGGGCAGCCGCGCGATCAATTGCTCCAGCGACTGAATCAGCTGCTCGGCGGGCACGTTCATCTTCTTAAGCAGCTCGCCGATCAATCCGCCTTCCTGATCCGCCAACGCGTACATCAGGTGCGCCTGTTCAATTTGCATATTTTGATATTGTATTGCGATATTCTGCGCGCTCTGGATTGCCTCCAGGGATTTTTGCGTGAATTTTTGTGCGTTCATAATTCCTGGCCTCCTTTATCGGACTTTGCCTTTCTTTGACTATTATATCGGGTAAAAAGTTGCATGTCAACTAAGAAGATGTAAATTTTCCAAAACGGCGGCCGATCGCAGCGTAGGCAAAGGCGCGTGGAATGTGAAAAGCCCGATAACAATTGCCGATACGCCTTTACGCGGGCGGCGCGCTTTAGTATAATGAATGCATTCCGATTGATTTTTAGGGGGGCGTGTCGTCATGATGGACTTTAAGACCGTGCGCGCGGTGGATCCGGAAATCGCGCGCGTATTGGATATGGAGCTGGACCGCCAGCGCCAGCACATCGAGCTGATCGCGTCGGAAAACTTCGTAAGTCCGGCCGTATTGGCGGCAATGGGCTCTCATTTGACCAATAAATACGCCGAGGGCTATCCGGGCAAGCGCTATTATGGCGGCTGCGAATGTGTGGACGTGGCCGAGACGCTTGCGCGCGAGCGCGCCTGCCAGCTCTTTGGCGCGGATCACGCCAACGTTCAGCCCCATTCGGGCGCGCAGGCCAACATCGCGGTGTACTTTGCGCTGCTCAATCCGGGCGACACCATACTGGGCATGAACCTGTCTCACGGCGGACATCTGACCCACGGCAGCCCCGTAAATATGTCGGGCCGGTATTTCAACATCGTGCCCTATGGCGTAAGCGAATCAGACGAGCGCATCGATTACGATCAGCTGCGCGCCATCGCGCTTGAGTGCAAGCCCAAATTGATCGTGGCCGGCGCCAGCGCCTATCCGCGCACGCTGGAGTTTGATAAGTTCCGCGCCGTGGCCGACGAGGTGGGCGCGCTTTTGATGGTGGACATGGCGCACATCGCCGGCCTGGTGGCCGCGGGCGAGCATCCCAATCCGGTGCCCTACGCCGATGTGGTGACCACCACCACCCACAAGACGCTGCGCGGCCCGCGCGGCGGCATGATCCTGTGCAAGGAACAGTACGCCAAGGCGATCGACAAGGCCATCTTCCCCGGCACGCAGGGCGGCCCGCTCATGCACGTGATCGCGGCCAAGGCCGTGTGCTTTAAGGAGGCCATGAGCGATTCGTTCAAGGCCTATCAGCGCCAGATCATCGAAAACGCGCGCGCGCTGGCCGGCGGCCTGACCCGCCGCGGATTTAAACTGGTTTCGGGCGGCACGGACAACCACCTGATGCTGATTAACCTGACGGGCACGGGCGTGACCGGTAAGGAACTGGAAAAACGGCTGGTGCAGGCCAACATTACCGTCAACAAAAACACCGTGCCCTTTGAGACGCTTAGCCCCTTTATCACCAGCGGCATCCGGCTGGGCACCCCCGCGGTGACTACCCGCGGCATGAAACAGGCCGAAATGGATCAGATCGCCGGCTTTATCGCGCGCCTGACCGAAGAGGGCGACGCCGCCATAGAACCGGTCAAACGGCAGGTTATTGAGCTGTGCGAGCGCTTCCCGCTCTATCCCAACGACGTAATTGAATGACGGCCGATAAAAATTTTTCCTCCCTTTCGCGGCGGCTTTCCTTTATATATATGCTGCGCGCCGCGCATGGGAATTATCCTTGGGGCCGCCCGGCACAAAGCGCCGCGCGGCCCTTTTTTTGTCAATGCGAATTTCTAGTAAAATAGTCGGATATCGCCGAGACCCTATTGACGCCGCGGGCATTACGGTGTACAATACCCTTGAAAAGAAACCCAAGCAAAATTGTCGGGATTGTATCCGGCTGGAAAGGGGCGGGCGGCGATGAAGTTGTCCACGCGCGGGCGTTACGGCATCCACGCGATGTACGATTTGGCGCAGGCGTGGCGCGCCACGCGCGGGCCGCAGCCGCTTAAGGCGATTGCGCAGCGGCAGCGCCTGAGCGAGCCGTATCTGGAACAGCTGCTGGGCGCGCTTCGCAAGGGCGGCCTGGTGCGCACGGTGCGCGGCGCGCAGGGGGGCTACATGCTCTCGCGCGCGCCGGAGGAAATTACGGTCGGCCAGGTGTTGCGCACGCTGGAGGGCGATTTGGCCTTTGTGGAATGCCTGGAGGGCGAGGAGGCCTGCGATAAATCGGCCCGCTGCCCCATGCGCCTGGTGTGGCAAAAGGTACACGAAGGGGTAAACCGGATTGTGGATTCCATAACGCTGGAGGACATGCTTAAGGATTACGCGCGGTTAAGCGCCGAAGGAGAGAAGACAGATGACACGCATTTACATGGATAACGCGGCCACCACGCGGGTGACCGAGCCGGTCGCGCAGGCGATGCTGCCCTATTTGACCGAAATTTACGGCAACCCGTCCAGCGTACACGTCTTTGGGCGCGAAGCGCGCAAGGCGATGGAGGCGGCCAGACGGCAGGTGGCCGAAGCGCTGGGCGCGCAGCCCAACGAGATATATTTTACCGGATGCGGCACCGAATCGGACAACTGGGCCATACGCGGCGCGGCGGAAAAACACAAATCGCGCGGCCGCCATATCATTACCAGCGCCATCGAGCACCACGCGGTGCTGCATGCCTGCCAGCAGTTGGAAAAGGAAGGCTTTTTGGTCACCTATCTGCCGGTGGACGAATACGGGCTGGTTTCGCCCCAATCGCTTAAAGAGGCGCTGCGCGAGGACACCATACTGGTCAGCGTTATGCTGGCCAACAACGAAATCGGCACCATAGAGCCCATTGAGGAACTATCCGCCATCGCGCGCGAGGCGGGCGCGCTGTTCCATACCGACGCCGTACAGGCGATCGGATCGGTTAAAATCGACGTAAATCAGCTGGGCGTGGACATGCTTTCGCTTTCCGGGCATAAGTTTCACGCGCCCAAGGGCGTGGGCGCGCTCTATATCCGCTCGGGCGTGCGCATCGGGCGGCTGATGGAGGGCGGCGCGCAGGAGCGCGCGCAGCGTCCGGGCACCGAAAACCTGGCCTCCATCGTGGGGCTGGGCAAGGCCATCGAACTGGCCTGCGCCGATATCGATGGGCACAATCAAAAGCTGGCCGCCATGCGCGACCGCATGATCGAGGGCATCCTCTCCGGCATACCCGAGGTGCGGCTTAACGGGCACCCGCAAAAGCGCCTGCCCGGCAACGTAAACGTATCGGTGCGCTATGTGGAGGGCGAATCGCTGCTGCTGAATCTGGATTTTAAGGGCATCGCCGCTTCGTCCGGGTCGGCCTGCACTTCGGGTTCGCTCGATCCTTCCCACGTGTTGCTGGCCATTGGGCTAAGCCATGAAACCGCCCACGGCTCGCTGCGCTTCTCGCTCAGCGAGGAAAACACCGAGCAGGAAGTCGATCAGGTGGTGCGGGCGCTTAGCGAAATTACCGAGCGGCTGCGCCAGATGAGCCCGCTTTACAACCAGGCGCATTAGACACAGCTTAATTACCAACCCGCGATCGGCCGCACGGCCGGAAAGGAGAAACCTATGTATACCGAACAGGTGATGGATCACTTCATGAACCCGCGCAACGTGGGCGAAATTGAAAACGCCAGCGGCAGCGGCACGGTGGGCAACGCCAAGTGCGGCGTCATAATGAAAATATATATTAAGGTAGAAAACGGCGTAATTACCGACGTGAAATTTAAGACCTTCGGCTGCGGCGCGGCCATCGCCACATCCAGCCGCGCAACCGAAATGGTGATGGGCAAGACCATCGACGAGGCGCTTAAGGTGACCAACCAGCAGGTGGCCGAATCGCTGGGCGGCCTGCCGCCGGTAAAGATGCACTGCTCCATGCTGGCCGAGGAGGCGCTCCACGCGGCGATCGCCGATTATAAGCGCAGGCTGGAGGCGGGCGAGATCAGCGGTTGATCCCCCTTTGCGCGCGCATTGCGGCGGAGGGAAAACACAATTTGCGGCGCGCGGACGCATTGCCCGTCCGCGCGCCTTTTTGCGCCCGCGCGCGCAAAAAACGTATCTAACGGGCGCGTTTCATGTTATAATAGGTAAATAAGCGGCTAAAGCGCGGCGCGCGGCTGAGGCGCGGCGCGCGTTTCACTGGAGGATCGATATGATTCACGGCAACATTCGAGGCATTCGCGATTCGTGGTTAAACGAATTGGAAAAACTCTACGAGGCCGAATTTGGCCGGGAGGATTTTCTGCCCGACCGTCTGGCCAATTTGCTGATTCGCTTTACCACGCAGATGAACCGCGAAATTATGGTGTATTTGACCCGCGAGGGCAGCGTGCTGGATATCGCCGTGGGCTCTATCGGCAGCGTGGGCCTGCCCGAGCGGCACCTGCGGCGCAACACCGACCGCCTGGCGCTGGTGCGCTGCATACACACCCATCCGGGCGGCGACGCGCGCCTTTCGGAGGTGGATTGTCAGGCGCTGCGCTTAATGCGCTTTGACGCCATGTGCGTTATCGGCGTGGCGGACGGCATCGCCACGGGCATCAGCGCGGCCTTTTTGGGCGAGGGCGAATACGACCGCCTTTCCATTATCACCTACGGCCCGGTCAAGCCCGGCCGCGTGCCGCAAAGCGTGTGGATGCGCGAAATCGAATTGGCCGACCGCCGGGTGGAGGAGGCCATGCGCCGCATGGACGTGGTGGAGCAGGCGGAAAAGGCGATGCTGGTCTCCACGGACAGCGAGCAATCGCTGGACGAATTGAGCAGCCTGGCCACGACGGCGGGCGCGGTGGTGGCCGCGCGCGTGTTGCACAAACGTCCCAAAAGCGACCCGGCCACCTACATCGGCAGCGGCAAGGCCGCCGAACTGGCGCTGGATTGCCAGGCGCTGGAAATCGACCTGGCGATCTTTGACGACGAACTGACCGGCGCGCAGCAGCGCAATCTGGAAGAGGCGCTGGGCGTGCGCGTGATCGACCGCACCGCGCTGATACTGGATATATTTGCCGGCCGCGCGCAAAGCCGGGAAGGCAAGCTGCAGGTAGAGCTGGCCCAGATGAAATACCGTCTGCCGCGCCTGGCGGGCATGGGCGTTTCGCTTTCGCGGCTGGGCGGCGGCATCGGCACGCGCGGCCCGGGCGAAACCCGGCTGGAGGTGGACCGCCGCCGTGTGCGCCGCCGCATAGACGAGCTGAGCGCCCAACTGGCCGAGGTGAAAAAGCAGCGCGATATGCGCCGCGCCCGCCGCCGCCGGACCGAACAGGTGGTGGTGGCGCTGGTGGGATACACCAACGCGGGCAAATCCACCCTGATGAACGCGCTGAGCGGGTCGGATGTGCTGGTGGAAGATAAGCTGTTCGCCACGCTGGACCCGGTGATGCGCAAGCTGGATTTGCCCGAAAACCGCCAGTGCCTGCTGGTGGACACGGTGGGCTTTATCCGAAAATTGCCCCATCAGCTGGTGGACGCCTTCCGCTCCACTTTGGAGGAGGCGCTCTACGCCGATTTGCTGGTGGTGGTATCCGACGTGTCCTCCAGCGAATACGAAAGCCAGCGCCGCACGGTGTTTGAGGTGCTTGATTCGCTGGGCGCGGGCGATAAACCGGTGCTGGAGGCGCTTAACAAGGTGGATATCGCCAGCGTGCCCGACGCCATCGAGCCCCCGGACGGCATCTGGATTTCGGCCGCGCGGGGCGACGGGCTGGACAGGCTAAAGGCGGCCATTTCCCAGCGCATCGCGCATTTGCGCCACCGGGTGGAATACATGGTGCCCTACGCGCGCGGCGCGGCGCTCAACCTGCTTCACGAGCGCGGCCAGGTGCTGGAGGAAGAATACCTGCAACAGGGCGTGCGCGTGGTGTGCCTGGCCGACGCCGCGCTGGTCAGCCGGGTAAACCAGCTGCTCGCGCGCCCATGATAAACACAGGGAAATAAAAGGGAGGAACGCAAATTATGAAGGCTTTGCTGCTAAACGGCAGCCCCAACGCGCGGGGCTGCACTTATACCGCGCTTAGCGAGGTGGAAAAGACGCTTAATCAAAACGGCGTCGAGACCGAAATTCTTCAGCTGGGCAAGGGGGCGATACGCGGCTGCATCGGCTGCGGCGCCTGCCGGGGCAAAGGGCGCTGCGCCTTTGGCGCGGAAGACGGCGTAAACCGGGCGCTGGAAAAATTGGAAACGGCCGGCGCGCTGATAATCGGCTCCCCGGTATACTACGCCTCGCCCAACGGCGCGTTGATCGCCTTTTTGGACCGGCTGTTCTTTGCCGGGCCCGACGTGGCGGGCAAGGTGGGCGCGGCGGTGGTCTCGGCGCGCCGCGCGGGCACGACCGCCGCGCTGGACGTGCTAAACAAGTATTTCCTCATTTCGGGCATGCCCATCGCGCCTTCGCAGTATTGGAACATGGTGCATGGCAACACGCCCGCGGAGGTGGCGCAGGATCTGGAAGGGCTGCAAATCATGCGGCGGCTGGGCGAGAAC
Organism: uncultured Eubacteriales bacterium; assembly: GCA_963929805.1. Classification (GTDB taxonomy): domain Bacteria; phylum Bacillota; class Clostridia; order Christensenellales; family Aristaeellaceae; genus CAWVLE01. The sequence goes on from CAWVLE010000138.1 coordinate 6,951, forward strand.
GTCGCCTATATGATGAAGTGCTTTGAGGCCGGGCGCGTTGCGGGCGTCGCGCTGCCCCCGGCGGAACCGGCGCGCATGCGCACCAATTTTATACGATGACCGCGCTGTACATTCATATCCCCTTTTGCGCGCGCAAATGCGACTATTGCGATTTTGTATCCTTTGCCGGCCGGGAAAACGATTTCGAGGGCTATATCCGCGCGCTGGAGCGGGAGTTCGCTTCGGCGCGCGCGCGCTATGGCCGCCTGGCGGTGGATACGGTGTTTATCGGCGGCGGCACGCCCTCGCTTTTGCCTTCGGACGCCGTTATGCGGCTGCTGGCCATGGCGCGGGCGCGCTTCGACGTGGCGCAACAGGCGGAAATTACCCTGGAGGCCAACCCGGGCACGCTCACGCCCGACAAACTGCGCGATTACCGCGACGCGGGGGTCAACCGGCTTTCCATCGGCATGCAGGCCGCCCAGGCGCCGCTTTTATCCACGCTGGGCCGTATCCATACCATGGACCAGGTGACCCAGTCGGTAAGCTGGGCGCGCTCGGCCGGGTTTAAAAATATCAACCTGGATTTGATGTACGCGCTGCCCGGCCAGCGCATGGCCGATTGGGTGGAAACCATCCGCGCCGCGCTCTCGCTTAAAATCGAACACATCAGCTGCTACAGCCTGATCGTGGAGCCCGGCACGCCCATCGCGCGCCGGCTGGAATCGGGCGAGCTGAATTTGCCCGGCGAAGAGGCCGCCCTCGCCATGCAGCACGCGGCCGCGCGCATATTAAAACGCCACGGCTACGCGCGCTACGAAATTTCCAATTACGCGCTCAGCGGCTTTGAATGCCGCCACAACATGGCCTATTGGACGCGCAAGCCCTATCTGGGGCTGGGCTGCGCCGCCCACTCGTTGATGAACGAGGAACGCTTTTCCAACACTGAATCGCTTGACGATTACCTGTCGGGCGTATGCGAGACGCGGCGGGAAAAACTTACCCCGGAGGATATACGCGAGGAAACCATTATGCTGCGCACCCGCACATCGCGCGGCGTTCCGCTGGAGGCGCTGGCGGGGAAAAAGGCCGACCGTCTGATAGAATTGGGCCTGGCGCAGCTATGCGGCGGACGGCTGTGCCTGACCGAGCGCGGCATGGACGTACACAACGCCGTGGTGCTGGAGCTGATCTAGCCGCCGCGAAGGGTTACCGCTCTTTCGTGCAAGTCAGACTTTTCGACGCTTTGAGGGACGGACGCGACGGAGAATGCGTCCGCCCTTTTTTCTTTATTAATAGACGCCCGCGCGCTGCCCTGGCAATGTTTCCCGGCTCCCTTTTTCCCGCGCTTTTTGGACAAACTGTGAACAATCCAATTTTTAATACAGCGGGGTATTGACAAAATCCCCGGGGAGTGCTACTCTATCTACAGCGGTTAGCACTCTACGAACGAGAGTGCTAACAGGACGAAGGGAGGCGAGTATGTGAGACTGGATGAACGCAAATTCATGATTTTGCGGGCCATCATCGACGATTACATTATGACCGCCGTTCCCGTCGGATCGCGCACCATATCGCGCAAAGCGGGCGTCAGCTTCAGCCCGGCGACCATCCGCAACGAGATGAGCGATTTGGAGGAACTGGGCTATCTGGACCAGCCGCACACCTCGGCGGGGCGCGTGCCCTCGGCCAAGGCGTACCGGTTGTACGTGGATCATCTTTTAAAAGTAAACGAGGTTTCGCCCGAGGACGCAAAGCGCATAACCGACCATTTCAACGCGCGGGCGGGCCAGGTGGAGGAGGTCATCCGCGGGGCGGCGCAGACGCTGTCGGACATGACGCGCTACACCGCGCTGGTGGCCGCGCCGCAGATGTATACCATGCGCATAGAGCGCGTGCAGCTGGTGAAGGTAGGCGCGCAGACCGCGCTGATGATTGTGGTGACCAACGCGGGCATCATAAAGGACGCGGTGATACGGGTTCCGGAGGCGCTGGAGAGCGACCACCTGTACACCATTTCCCAGATGCTGACCGAGCAACTGCACGATTTGACGCTAAGCCAGATCCGCCAGCGTTTTGCCGAGGTATTCCGCGACATGCGCGAGCACAGAAGGCTGTTCGCCAGCGTGCTGGACGCGCTGGAAAACCGCATGGAAAAGGCCGAAAGCCAGAACATGGTGGTGGGCGGGACGACCAACCTGCTCAGCTACCCCGAGTACAGCGATCTGGCAAAGGCCAGAAATTTTCTGGCCGTACTGGAAAGCAAGGAAAAGCTTTACCCGCTGCTTAAGCAGGCGGGCGGCGTGGAATTTACCATACGCATCGGCCCGGAGAACCGCTTGCCGGAGTTAAGCGAATGCTCGCTGATTACGGCCACTTACCGGGTGGGGGAAAACACCACCGGAACGATGGGCGTCATCGGGCCGACGCGGATGAACTACGGGCGGGTACTGTCGGTGCTCAGCTTTATGGGCCGGATGATCAGCGACCTGCTCAGCGGAGAAAATAGCGATTAAGGATGTGAGTGAAAGTGGCGGAGGAAAAGAAGATAGACCTGGAGGAAAACACCGGGGCGGCCGATAAGGATACCCAGCAGGCAAGGGAAACGGTTGAGGAAAACCAGCAAAAGGACGCGCCCGGGGATACTCAGTTTGAGGAACCCTCGCAGGAAGAATGGCGCAAGGCGCTTGAAACCGCGGTCAAACAGCGCGACGAGTACCTGGCCATGGCCCAGCGCACGCAGGCGGACTTTAGCAATTTCCGCCGCCGCAACAGCCAGGCGCGCGCCGACGCCTACGACGAGGGCGTGCGCGAAACCCTGTCGGCGCTTTTGCCCGTGATCGACAACCTGGAGCGCGCGGTGGACGCCGCCCGCAAACAGGAGCAGACCGGGCCGCTGCTGGAGGGCGTGGAAATGACGCTGCGCCAGCTGCTGGAGGCGGGCCGCAAGCTGGGCCTGGAAGAGGTGCCCGCGCTGGGCGAAAAATTCGATCCGGAAAAGCACAACGCCGTGATGCGCGCCGAGGAAGGCGAACCGGGCATGGTGTTGGAGGTATTTCAAAAAGGCTATCGCGTAAAGGACAAAATAATCCGCTACGCGATGGTCAAGGTGGCCGCTGAATAGCGGAAAAGATAAATCCGCGCGCGCAAGCGCTTTGGAGATAAATTTAAATTCGATTGCATTTTGCGGGAGGATATAATTATGAGCAAGATTATCGGTATTGACCTGGGCACTACCAATTCGTGCGTGGCGGTCATGGAAGGCAGCGAGCCGGTCGTCATCGCCAACGCGGAAGGCAACCGCACCACCCCGTCGGTGGTGGCTTTTGCCAAAAACGGCGAACGCCTGGTGGGCCAGGTGGCCAAGCGTCAGGCGGTTACCAACCCCGAGCGCACCGTGATTTCCATAAAGCGCGAAATGGGCACCGCCCACCGCGTAAATATTGACGGCAAGGACTATACGCCCCAGGAGATCAGCGCCATGATCCTTCAAAAGCTGAAGGCCGACGCGGAAAGCTATCTGGGCGGAACGGTTACCCAGGCGGTCATCACCGTGCCCGCCTACTTCTCCGACGCGCAGCGCCAG
>CAWVLE010000139.1:0-13493 GCA_963929805.1 uncultured Eubacteriales bacterium
CAGGAAAAAAACAAAACACAATGGGCCCGTTGCGAACCAATCCGTTCGCAACGGGCCCGTTTCATCCGTTACGGGCACAGATCCAGATACCGCATCGCCTGTTCTATGCCTTCCGCGTCATTTGACGCGCTTATATAGTCGGCGGCGGCCTTTACCTCAGGCGAGGCGTTGCCCATGGCCACGCCTACGCCGGCCAGTTCCAACATGGCGATATCGTTTTCGCCGTCGCCCATGGCGGCCGCGTCCCGCGCCGCGACGCCCAGGCGCTTTAGCACCTTTTCCATGCCCACCTGTTTTCCGCCGCTGCGCGGCATCACGTCCACATAATAGGGGTTCCAGCGTTTGAGCACGCAACCGGGCATGGCCCGCGCGATAATCTGCTCGCGCTGCGCGTTTACAAACGCGGTTACCTGGTAAACGTCATGCTCCAGCGCGCGATTCACATCCTCTATGGGCGGCGTTGGCAGATGCGCCCGGGCAAACGAGGCGCGCGTGGAATCGTCTATGGCGCTAATATACATGCGGTCAAATTCCATAAACGAACAGCAGATCTGTTCGCGCCGCAAAAGCGACAACAGGCCTTCGACGTCGCTACGCTCTATGGTTTGCGTATGGAATACGCCCTGCGCGTCGTAGCAGCACTGGCCGTTTGAGGTCATATACGCGTCGAAACGGTATCCGCTTACGCAGCCCAGCTCGATCGTATGGCGTCCGGTAGCCAGCGCCAGCTTAACGCCCTTCGCGCGCGCCGCGTCCAGCGCGGCCACCGTCCTGTCGCTCATGCGCCCGGCCGAGGTGATCAGCGTTCCGTCCACGTCGAAAAAAACAGCTTTAATCAGTCCTTTTCACTCCTTGTCCTGCGAGCTGAGCGCGCCCACGCAGTCCTCGTTGATGATAATTACCTCCGCGCCGTGGCTGGCCGCGATTTCGGGCAGGCTGGCCGCCGGATAGGTAACCAGCGACGTGCCAACCACCAGCATCAAATCGCATCTCTGGCTCAATTTGACGGCCCGGTCCAGATGCCGCACCGCGTCGCCGTAGAGCACCACGTCGGTATCCCACATTGCGCCGCATTCGCAGCGCATCGCCGCTTCCACGGCGCGATCGTCGCCCGACGCGAGCGCCTTGGTAAACCGATCGGCAAACCATTTCGCAGGCATTTGCCTGTGGCAGGCCGGGCAGATCACCGTGCGCAGGCTGCCATGGATCTCCAGTATTTCATTGTTGCCCGCCTTGTGGTGTAGTCCGTCGATATTCTGCGTAATGATGGGCAACCCCATTTCGCCCAACGCCAGATGGGCGGGGTTTACCATCTTGTCGCACCAGGCGACCATCTGGCTGAAAAGCTCAAAAAACGCGCGCGGATTGCGCCTGAAATAATCGCGCGACAAAAATTCGCGCACCGGGCGGCCCTTCCAATCCTCCTGAAAGGTGGGGATGCCGGATGGGGCCGATATGCCCGCGCCGGTCAGCGCCACAGGGCGGCGCGCCGCGCGCACCTTTTTTGCAATCGCGTTCATAAATTCACCCCTTTGCGGCGATCGTCCAACACATGAAAAAAAGACGTGCGCAAGCGTAACACCGCTCGCGCGCGTCCCCTGGCATACTTACTTGCTCAGCGCGGACTGGGCCTTTTGGCACAGCTGGCTGAAAGCCTGGGCGTCGTTGACCGCCAAATCGGCCAGAATCTTGCGGTTGATATCCACGCCGCAGGCCTTCAGGCCGCCCATCAGGCGGGAATAGCTCAAGCCGTTGGCGCGGGCGCCGGCGTTGATACGGGCGATCCACAGACGGCGGAAATCGCGCTTTTTCAGCTTGCGGCCGATGTACGCATAGCGCAGGGAGCGGCGAACCTGCTCGCTGGCAGCACGATACTGCTTGGACTTCGCGCCAAAGTAACCCTTGGCCAGCTTAAATACCTTACGACGCTTTTTCAGGGCATTGACCGCCCTTTTCACTCTTGCCATTTCGATTCGCCTCCTTACTTATACGGAATCAGCTTTTTCATTACTTTCACTTCACCCTTGGCCACATAGGCGGCCTTGCGCAGGTTACGGGTGCGCTTGGTGGGTTTCTTGGTCAGGATATGGCTTTTATAAGCCTGCGCGCGCTTTATCTTGCCGTTCTTGGTCAGGCTCAGACGCTTGGCCGCGCCGCGATGGGTTTTCTGCTTGGGCATGGGGTTCCCCTCCTCTCGTTAATCCTTATCGCGCGGAGCGATGATCATTGACATGTTGCGGCCCTCGATAGCGGGGCGGCGCTCCACAATGCCAACGTCCTTAATCCGCTCGGCAAAATCCTTCATTACTTCGAAACCGATCTCCGAGTGGGTGATCTGACGGCCGCGGAAACGGATGGTTACCTTTACCTTGTCGCCATCCTGCAGGAACTTGACGGCCGCGCGATATTTCACATCGATGTCGTGATCTTCAATCGTGGCTGAAAGCCGGACTTCCTTGATGGTAATAACCTTCTGGTTTTTGCGGATTTCCCGCTCGCGCTTGGATTGTTCAAAGCGGTACTTGCCATAATCCATCAATTTGCATACCGGCGGCTTGGCCTGGGGAACGATCTTAACCAGATCAAGCTGCTTTTCCTCGGCCAGATCCAAGGCCTGGCGCGTGAGCATAATGCCCAGCTGTTCTCCGTTTTGATCGATCAGACGAATCTCGCGGTCCCGAATTTCCTCATTAATCATCAGATCGTTTATACCAATGCACCTCCCGAATGCGGTTCGAAAAAAATGGAGCGGCAGTTGTGCCGCTCCACGCAAAAATACAGACGGAATAACCTTCTGAACGATGCGACCACGGCTGGCGACGCCGCCGGGTGAGAAGCGGATCACTTCTGCTTTACTTTACCAAATGATTATAGCACGCCCGGCCAGGCAGGTCAAGCGGTCTTTGCCGTCAAGCCAAAATTTTACCGCTTTTTATCTTTGCACGCGGCCGCTGCCCGAGCCGCGCATCAGGCTTTCCACTTCGCCCACGCTTACCCGGTTGTAGTCGCCGCCGATGGTGTGTTTTAGGCAGGAGGCCGCCACGGCAAATTCCAGCGCTTCCCTTTCGTCTTCGTAGGCATTCAGCCCATAGATCAACCCGCCCGCAAAGCTGTCGCCGCCGCCCACGCGATCCACGATGTGCGTAATGGCGTATTTCCTGCTGAGGAAAAATTCGCGCCCGTTAAACAGGCAGGCGCTCCAGTCGTTGTGGCTGGCCGAGCGCGACTGGCGCAGCGTAACGGCCACGCGCTTGACGTTGGGATAGGCCTGCGTGACCGCGCGGCACAGCGCGAGGTACTGATCCTGATCGATCTTTCCGGCCTCCACGCTGTCGGTGGGTTCGGCGCCGATGCCCAGCGACTTTTGGATGTCTTCCTCGTTTGCAATAAGGGTATCGGCATAGCGCGCCAGCTCGCGCATCACCTGCGGGGCGGTTTTCCCGTACTTCCACAAATTTTTGCGGTAGTTCAAGTCGCAGCTTACGTGAAGCCCCATGTCCTTGGCAGTCTTCACCGCTTCCATGCTCAGGTCGGCCGCGCCCTGGCTGATGGCCGGGGTAATGCCGGTGATGTGGAACCAGCCCGCGCCCTCGAACGCGCGCCGCCAGTCTATATCGCCCGCCCCGGCGCGCGCGATGCTGCTGCCCTCGCGGTCGTAAATAACCTTGCTGGGCCGCTGCACCGCGCCCGATTCCAGAAAGTATATTCCCATGCGCCCGCCGGCAAACACGATATGACCGGTATCCACGCCAAAGCCGCGCAGTTCGCGAATGCAGGCCGCAGAAATATCGTTGCGCGGCAATATGGTTATAAACGCGGCATTCATGCCGAAATTGGCCAGGCTCACGGCCACGTTGGCTTCGCCCCCGCCAAAGGTAGCCTCCAGCGCCGGGCTTTGGAAAAAGCGCTCCAACGCCGGGCTTTTAAGTCGAAGCATGACCTCGCCAAAGGTAACCACCTTAACGCTCATCGCACTTACCTCCCGTTTTTCGGATGATTTTGTACCGCCGCCCAGTCGCGGCTATTTCAACACCAGATGCACGGCAAATCCGGCAATTTCCTCGCGCAGGTAGACCGCCGTGGTTTTGCCGTTTTTAACGGAGACGGACGTATCGTCAAAGGCAAAGCCGCGCCTTTCAAGGTGCCACCTGGCCCGGTCCACGTTGTTCGTGCCGATGGCGATGTGGCCGTGCGCGCCGCGCAGCGGGGCCTTCATCAGTTCAAAGCCGGATCCCGTAAATATGGATTTGCCGCCCTTGTCGGTTACCGGCCAACCCAGCAGCGCGGAAAACGCCTGCGCGCCGCGCAGCGCGCTTTCGGGCGAATCGCAGTTGACGCCCAGGTGGCTTAGCTCCAGGCCCAGCATCAAATTGACCGCCGATTGGGTCAGCGCGCGTATGCGCGCCCAGTCTTTTTGGGCGATGGCGTCCTGCGGCGCCATCCAGCTGCCGCCAATGGCCGCCACTTTGTCAAAGTTCAGGTAATCCAGCGCGTTTTTCTCGTTAACCCCGCCGGTGGGCACAAAGCGCACGCCGCCGTACGGCGCGCTGATGGCGCGTATCATCTTTATGCCGCCCAACGCCTCGGCCGGGAAAAACTTTACCGTCTTCAGCCCAAGCGAAAGCGCGATTTCTATATCCGACGGGTTGGCGCAGCCGGGCAGCACGGGTATGCCGTTGTCTACGCAGTATTTCACTACCTGCGGGTTCAGCCCGGGAGACACGATATAGGTAGCGCCCGCCGCCACCGCGCGCTTTACCTGGTCGACCGACAGCACCGTGCCCGCGCCCAACAGCACGCCCTCCATCTGTTCGTGCACGTTGCGTATGGCCTGCTCGGCCGCCTCGCTGCGAAAAGTGATTTCCGCCACGGGCAGGCCGCCGTCTGACAACGCCTGGCAAAGCGGCGCCGCGTCCGCCGCGTCGTTTACCTTGATAACCGGTACGATTCCCGCCAGGGAAAGCTGGCTGAAAATATCCATTCACCATGCGCCTCCGTTCGTTTATTATGGGTTGGTTTATCCGTTCTCCGCCCAGCTGGGCGAAGGGTTAATTAAATGGAAGATGCGCTCTATCCGCTCGCGCGCATGCAGCAACAGACGCCCAGCCTCCGCTTCCAATTCAGGCGTAAAGCGAAACGAGGGCGCCGAAACGCTCATCGCGTAAGCCGGCCTTTTATCCTTATCCAAAATAGCCACGCCCACGCAGCACACATTTTCGTTGCTTTCTTCCCGCTCTACGGCGTAACCCTGCGCGCGCACCTTTTCCAGTTGGCGCGTAAGCTCGTCCATATCGCGTATCGTGCGCGGAGTAAGCGCCTCAAACGGGTGCTCCGCCATTATCCGTTCCACCGCCCGGCCGTCCATCGCGGCGAGCATCGCCTTGCCCATCGCCGTGCAGTATAGCGGCAGGCGAACGCCCACGCGGCTAATCATGCGTATGGAACGCGTGCTCTCCAGCTTGTCTATGTACACCAGTTCGCCGCCCGACAGCATCGCGCAGTGCATGGTCTCATTCAGTTGAAGGTATATTTTGCGCATGTAGCGCCGCATAACCGCGCCGGCGTCCAAATTGTTCACCGCGGCGCTGCCCACCTCAAACATGCGCAGCCCCAGCCGGTAGCGCCCGTCCTGCTCGTCGCGCTCCAGATATTTTATGGCGTTTAACGTATGCACCAGGTTAAACGCCGTGCTCTTGGGCAGCGCCAGCGCGCGGGCAATCTGACTAAGCTCCAGCCCCTCCGGATGGGCGCTGACCAGCTCCAACAGTTCCATGCCGCGCGACAGCGTCCGGTTGAGCGTCTCCGCCATAACGCACCACCTTGTTCATAATTATGAACATCATTCACATTCAAGAATATTATACGGCGCTTTTACCACGCTGTCAACCATGCGGCGCGGGCCGGCGGCCATATTTTGCGCAACGTTTAACTTGCGCCTTCAAAAATGATGTATTATGATTATAATACCGAGCGAGGAAATGGGGAATATTGCGTGGAAATACACAGCGAGTGTTTTACCCTGATTTCGCGTATCGACCAGTTGGCCATTCACGGCATTGAAATGTGGCCCGATACGGGCGTGGTAGGCGTGGTGCAGTTGGCGCACGGCATGGCCGAGCATAAAGAGCGCTACGAGCCCTTTATGCGCGCGCTTTGTAAGTGCGGGTATGCCTGCGCGATCAGCGACCACCGCGGCCACGGCAAAAGCGTGCGCCACAGCGACGAGCTGGGCCACTTTTACGCGTCCGACGGCGCGGCCGCGCTGGTGGACGATCTGACGCTGGTTACCGACCGGCTAAGCGGGCGTTACGCGGGCAAACCGCTGTACCTGATGGGGCACAGCATGGGCTCTCTGGCCGTGCGGGTATACGCGCGTCAGGCGGACGAGCGCCTAAGCGGGTTGATCGTGTGCGGCTGTCCTTCCCAAAACGCGTTTGCGGGCGCGGCGATTTTACTTTGCCGCGTGTTGAGCCTGTTTCGAGGCGGCCGGTATAAAAGCGCGCTAATCAATAAAATGTTGCTTGGCGGCTTTAACGACCGCGTCAAAGACGCGCAGACGCCCTGCGACTGGCTGTGTACCAACCGGCAGACCGTGTCCGATTATCAGGCCGACCCGCTGTGCGGCTTCCCGTTTACGCTAAACGGCTGCGAAGCGTTATTAACGCTTATGACGCGCGCCTATCAGCGCAAGGGCTGGCGCGTTAAAAATCCAAATCTGCCCATACTGTTTATCTCCGGCGCGGAAGACCCCTGCATGGTCAGCCGGAAAAAGCTTTGCCAGGCCGCGTCTTTGCTTGTCGAAGCGGGCTATACCAACGTATCGGTGCGCCTGTATCCCTCCATGCGCCACGAAATTTTAAACGAAACCGGCCGTGAGGCCGTATATGCGGACGCCGCCGCGTTTTTGGACGCCGCGCGCAAAGAAAAAAGCGCGCCTACGCCTTGATTAAAGAGACGTAAGCGCGCCCAATTGGACGGCGATTCGTTTTTATCTCGTTTTGCGGACGGTTCTTTTTTTCATAAGCGCCTGTTCTACCCCGGATATTTTTCCAGCAGCACGTTGCCCTCGCGCAATATCTCCACGGAAAAATCGTCCGGATAGCCTTCGCGGTAAACCACGCGCGCGATGCCGGCGTTTACGATCATCTTGGCGCAGATCACGCAGGGCTGATGCGTGCAGTAAAGCGTGGCGCCCTCGATGGATACGCCCAGCCGCGCGGCCTGGATGATGGCGTTTTGTTCGGCGTGGATGGCGTAGCATATCTCGTGGCGCGTACCCGATTCAATGCCCAGCTTTTTGCGCAGGCATTCGCCGCGCTCCACGCAGGTTTTTACCCCTGCGGGCGCGCCGTTGTAGCCGGTGGTCAATACGCGTTTACCCTTTACGATTACCGCGCCGATTTTGCGCGTGGGCTGATAGCAGCTGGCCCATGTGGAAATCATTTGCGCCATTTCCATAAAGCGCGCGTCCCATTTATCCATTTGCCTGCTCCCTTGCAAAACGGCGGCATACCGCCTCGTAAGATTCAACCGTGCCTATATCTATGCATTCGCCCTCAAACAGCCACGCGCGCACATCGCGAAATGCGTGCAGCCATTCGGGAAAATGGCCGGGCGCGTCGGGCGCGTTGCCCTCGCTTAAATACTTCCTTATTAAGGGCAGCGTGTCGCGCCTGTAGAAATACAGCGCGTAAACCGCGATATCGCTGGGCGGATCGGCGGGCTTTTCCACCAAACTGGTCACCCGGTTTTCCGCGTCCAGCGTAGCCACCGCCATGCGGCGCAGGCTTTCGACGTCGTCAATGCGCGCGGCCAGCAGCGTGTCGCGGCCATGCCGCCGGAAATCGCCGTAAAAATCGGCCAGCGGAAAGGTAAAAAAGTTGTCCGACGCGGCCACCAGCACGTCGTCGTCCACCTGCGCGTGTTCAACCGCGAAGGCCATATCGCCCACCGCGCCCAGACGGTTTTCCTCGCCGGTCGTGCCGTCGTCCAGCACGCGCAGGCGCACCGGGGCGTAGCGCGGCCGGGCCTCTTGCGCCCAGTTTAAAAACTGGCCGTAAAAGCGGTGATTGGATATGATGATCGCCTCATCAAGCCCGGGCAGCGTCGCGATGCCATCCATCAGGTAATTGAGCATAGGTTGCCTGCCCACCGGCAAAAGCGCCTTAGGCCTGTCTATCGTAAGCGGATACAGCCGCGTGGCATAGCCCGCGGCCAGAATTATGGCTTTCATTCGACGAATTCCTTTTTGTTTTACTGTATGCGGCCAGGCCGCATACGCAATAAAATTATATCGTTTTTCCATCTTTTTGTCAAATCTTAATATTGTGTCCAAATTCGTGGCAACCTGTGTGCCTCCATATTCGTCTATATATATAGCATATGTCGTTCGACAGATGAGCAATATATAAAAGGAGATTTAATAGTTATGCAAAGCAGCAACGGCCGCAAAAGACGGCCGAATACGAGATCCGCGTTGCGCGCTCAAAAAAAGCGGAACCGGGTTTTGGCCTCCATCAGCGCTTGCGTATTGCTCGCCGTGCTTATCGCGCTGGGCATCGACCGCCTTTACGGCGCGCGGGGTTTGCGCGCGGCCACAGGCGCGCCCAAGGATGAAGTGGTCGCGCTGTTTACCCTTACGCCCACCGTGGCGGCTACGCCCACGCCCGAACCTTCGCCCGAACCCACGCCGGATCCGACGCCGGATCCGACGCCCAGCCCTACCCCCTACGTATACCATACGGCCGGACGCAAGCTAAACCCGGATAAAAAAATGGTGGCCTTTACATTTGACGACGGGCCCAGCGCATCGGTTACGCCCAAGATATTAAAGGCGCTCAAAAAGAACAAGGCAAAGGCCACGTTTTTCATGCTGGGCGAACGGGCCGAAGCCAACGCGTCGGTGGCAAAATCGGTAGCCGAGGCCGGGCACCAAATCGGCACCCATACCTATGGTCACAAAAGCCTGATCCGGCTGGAGCCCGACGCGATGACCGCGGAAATTGAAAAAAGCCTGAACGCGATCGAAAAGGCCGCGGGCTACAGGCCGGTAATCCTGCGTCCGCCCTATGGCAATGTAAACGATTCCGTGAAGGAAACCGTCAACATGCCCATGATCAATTGGTCGGTGGACACGCTGGACTGGGACAGCCGCAACGCCAAGAGCGTTTATAAGGAAATTATGAATAACGTGCGCGACGGCGACATAATACTTATGCACGACATATACGATTCGACCGCCGAGGCGTTATCCAAGGTACTGCCCGAGCTGTCCAAGCTGGGGTACCAGTTCGTCACGATAGACGAATTGTTCATGCTGCGCGGCAAACAGCTGGAGCTGGGCACGGTCTACTACAGCTGCCGCAAATAATCAAAAACTATTGTTAATTTTTAAATAATGCGCGTTTTCTATTGCATTTTGGTGGGCGTAAAGATACAATAATTGACGCTAGGTTTGTTTAATTTCCGCGCAAAGGAGGGATTGGTTGTGAAGTCTTGCAATGCCGCCGTTCATTCACACGCAGTCTTTACGCCTTTCATCCGCCGTTTGCGCCCGTCGTTTGCAGGATATTAGCGTCCTGCCCCGGCTATGCGTTTCTTCGCCCGGCAGCTGAAAGGCTGCCGGGTTTTTTTGTACGGTTCTATTCATTAATAAAAGTCCTGCGCGAAACCGCGTATATTTTTCACAACGGAGGTAGAACCACCATGAATCGTAAGCTGCGCCTGATGCGCCGGTTTATGAAGGGACAATTCATCCGCTATTTCGCCGCTATTTTGGCCATGGCGGCTTCGGTCGGCATCAGTTTTCTTACGCCGCTGGTCCTGGCCGAAACCATCGACGCCATTATCGGGCAAAAACGGCCCATCGCCCTGCCTGAACCGCTGTTTGGCTGGGTCAATCAGATGGGCGGCCGCGATTTTTTGCTGAATAATTTATGGATTATGGCGCTGTGCCTGTTGCTGCTTAACCTGCTGGGCGGCGCGTTTCAGTACCTGCGCGGGCGTATGACCGCCCAGGCCAGCGAAACCATCGCCAAGGGCATGCGCGACCAGCTTTACAGCCACATTCAAACCTTGCCCTACGATTACCACGTAAAAGTAATGACCGGCGATTTGATTCAGCGCTGCACCTCGGATGTGGAAACCATCCGCCGTTTCCTGGCGGCCCAGCTGGTGGAAATTTTCCGCACGCTGCTCATGATCGTCATCGCGCTGACCGTCATGCTGCGCATGAACGCGCGCATGACCGGCGTGTCCATGATACTGGTGCCGCCCCTGTTCCTGTTCGCCTATCTGTTTTTCAGCTTTGTGCAAAAGGCCTTTCGCATTTCCGACGAGGCCGAGGCCAGGATGTCCGCGGTATTGCAGGAAAACCTGTCGGGCGTGCGCGTGGTGCGCGCCTTTGCCCGCGAACAGTACGAAGTGGAAAAATTTGCCCAGGTCAACGACAGCCTGCGCCGCAAAAACGCCCGGCTGTGCGATCTGCTGGCCATTTATTGGCCCGGTTCGGATATGCTCAGCATGCTCCAAAGCGGCGTCACGCTGATCTTTGGCGTATACCTGGCCGCGCGCGGCGAAATGCTGGTGGGCGAAATGACCGTGTTCGTCAGCTATATTTCCATGCTGCTGTGGCCCATCCGCCAGTTGGGGCGCATATTGTCCGACTTGGGCAAATCCATGGTTTCGCTCAGCCGCCTGGACGAAATTCTGTGCCTGAAACCCGAAACCGAAGATGGCGACGTATTTGACGCGCCGCTCGACCGCGATATCGAGTTCCGTCATGTGGGCTTTTCCTACGACGCTTCCAACCCGGTATTAAAGGATATCAGCTTTACCGTAAAGCGCGGCCAGACCGTCGCCATTCTGGGCGCGACCGGATCGGGCAAAAGCACGTTGATGCTGCTTTTGCAGCGGCTATACGATGTAAAGTCGGGCGAGATACTTATTGGCGGGGTCAACATCAACAAAATTCGCAAGGCCTACCTGCGCCAGCACGTAGGGCTTATATTGCAGGAGCCTTTCCTGTATTCGCGCACGGTATCCGAAAACGTGGCCATCGTTAAGCCCGATATCGATCACGCGCAAATTGAGGAGGCGGCCGAGACGGCCAGCGCGCACGGCTTTATAAGCGAATTTGAGCACGGCTACGACACCATGGTGGGCGAGCGCGGCGTCACGCTTTCCGGCGGCCAGAAACAGCGCGTAGCCATCGCGCGTACGCTTTTAAAGGACAACAAGATTCTGGTGTTTGACGATTCGCTTTCGGCGGTGGATACGCAAACCGATCAGGCCATACGCGCCGCGCTTAAAAAGAAAAACCAGGGTGTGACCACCTTCATCATTTCCCATCGCCTGACCACGCTCAGCGCGGCCGATAAAATCATCGTGCTGGAAGATGGCCGCGTCGCCCAGGAGGGCACGCACGCCCAGTTAATCGCCCAGGATGGGCTGTACCGGCGCATCTACAACATACAGGGCGCTCTGGAAGAAGAGTTGCGCGGCGAGCAGGCCGTATAGCGCGCCCTTTACCAAACCCGGTCAAAAATAAAAGGGGGTAACGCCCGTGCAATACTACGAGGAGCAGGATTATACCAAGCAGTTCAGCTTTGGCCTGTGGCGCAGGCTTCTTACCTATGCCCGGCCTTTCCGCCGCCACCTGATCGCCATTTGCGTAACGATGATCCTGTGCGCGGCGATCGACGTCATATTCCCCTTGCTCACCCGCGAGGCCATCGATACGTTCGCCACCAACGGTTCTACGCAGGGTATGGGCAACTTTATCGCGCGCTATCTGGGCGTGCTGTTTACGCAGGTAGGCTGCATCTTCTGTTTCTGTTTTCTCTCGGGCAGGGTGGAGGTGGGCATGTGCCACCGCATCCGGCAACTGGGCTTTAAGCGGTTACAGGAGCTGCCCTTTTCCTATTACGACAAGACGCCCATCGGCTTTATCATCGCCCGCATGACCTCGGATACCCAGCGGCTGGGCGACACCATCGGCTGGGGGCTGATCGACCTTATGTGGTCTATCGCCTATGTGCTTATCAGCATCGTCGTCATGGTGCGCCTCAATTTGCGGCTGTCGCTGGTCACGCTGGCGGTCATTCCCCTGATCGGCGCGATATCGGTCTACTTTCAAAAGCGCATTTTAAACAGTTACCGCCAGGTGCGCAAGGCGAATTCGCGCATCACCGGCGCTTTTAACGAGGGGATTACCGGCGCGAAGACCACCAAGACGCTGGTGCGCGAGGAAGCAAACTACGAGGAATTTACCCATCTAACCTCCGCCATGCGCCATTCCTCGGTGCGCGCGGCCGTGCTTTCGGCGCTGTTTATGCCCATCGTGATGTCGCTCGGCTCGCTGGCCGCGGCCTACGCGCTGTGGGCGGGCGGCTACGACGTGTTCACCGGCGCGCTCTCCTTCGGCACGCTTACCGCCTTTATGAGTTACGCTACGCAGATGTTCGAGCCCATTTCCAACCTGGCGCGCATTTTTGCCGAGCTGCAATCCGCGCAGGCGGCGGCCGAGCGCGTAATGACCATGCTGGAAACCGAGCCGGAAATAAGCGATTCGCCCGAAGTAATTGAGCAGTTTGGCGACAGTTTTCACCCCAAGCGCGAAAACTGGCCCCCGCTTAAGGGCGATATCGAATTTCGCGACGTATCCTTCCGCTACAGCGGGGGCGAACAGGTGCTCAGCCATTTTAACCTGAAAATTCAGGCCGGCCAGACCGTGGCGCTGGTGGGCGAAACCGGGTCCGGAAAATCCACCATCGTCAACCTGATCTGCCGCTTTTACGAACCCACCGAAGGCCAGATACTGATCGACGGGGTCGATTATAAAAAGCGTTCGCTGCTGTATCTGCAATCGCACCTGGGTTACGTATTGCAGCAACCCCACCTGTTTTCAGGCACCATCCGTGAAAACATCCGCTACGGCAAACTGGACGCGACCGACGCGGAAGTAGAAGCCGCCGCGCGCATGGTAGACGCCGAGGATTTTATCCTGCGCTTTGAAAAGGGCTACGACACCGACGTCGGCGAGGGCGGCAACCGGCTGTCCACCGGGCAAAAACAGCTGATCTCCTTTGCCCGCGCGCTCATCAGCAATCCGGCCATCTTCGTGTTGGACGAAGCCACCTCATCGGTGGACACCGAAACCGAGCAGAAAATCCAACACGCCATACACACGGCGCTGGAGGGCCGCACCAGCTTTATCATCGCGCACCGGCTGTCCACCATACGCACCTGCGATATCATTTTGGTTATTCAAAACGGCGTGATTACCGAAAGCGGCACGCACGCGCAGCTGCTTAAGGCGCGCGGATATTATTACAACCTGTACGTCAATCAGTTCCGCGAGCAGCGCGAACAGGAGATTTTAGGCGCGCGTTAACGCGCGCGCCTCAGGATGTTGACAAAGTCAACATCCTGACAGAGCGCTTAGAATGCCTGCAAGACAAGGAAGCGAACTTGCAAACAAGGGAGCTTACTTA
>CAWVLE010000140.1:0-3003 GCA_963929805.1 uncultured Eubacteriales bacterium
CGCCGCAGGCGGACTTTTTCGACACACTGAAGAACATATGTTCTATTATGGGGGCGGTGGAATGGACCGGGTTATTTTGCACGTGGACGCCAACAGTTTTTACGCGTCGGTCGAATGCCTGTACACGCCCAGCCTGCGCGGCCGGGCGATGGCGGTGTGCGGCAGCGCGCAGGAGCGGCACGGCATCGTATTGGCCAAAAGCGCGCAGGCCGCCAGGCGCGGGGTAAAGACCGGCATGGCGCTGTGGCAGGCGCGGCTTGCCTGCCCATCGCTGTGCTGCGTGCCGCCGGACTTTGAACTGTACGCCCATTTCAGCCGGAAACTGCGCAAAATATACGAGGATTACGCCGGTCTCGTGGAGCCCTTTGGAATAGACGAATGCTGGCTGGACATTTCCCAGCCGGGCATGGACATGGCGGCGGGCGAACGCGTCGCGCAGGCCATACGCCGGCGCGTCAGGCGCGAACTGGGCATTACGGTATCGGCGGGCGTATCCTTTAACAAGGTGTTCGCCAAATTGGGCAGCGATTTGAAAAAGCCGGATGCGGTCAGCGTAATCAGCCGGGAAAATTACCGCGAAACCGCCTGGCCCCTTCCGGCCTCGGCGCTGTTGTATGTGGGCCCGTCCACGGCCCAAAAGTTGGCGCGCCTGGGCATAAATACGATCGGCCGGCTTGCGGGCGGAGAGGCGGCGGCACTGGAACACGCGCTGGGCAAAAACGGCGCGCTGCTCAAGGCCTTTGCGATGGGGCTGGACCGGTCGCCCGTGCGCGCGGCCGGAACGGAGGAAGCCGTAAAGTCGGTTGGGAATAGCCTTACGCCGCCCCAGGATATTCAAACGCCTATTCAGGCCAGGGCGCTGGTCTATCTGTTGGCGGAGAGCGTGGCGCGGCGGATGCGCGCGCTGGGGTTCAAGGCCGGCAGGGTGTGCCTGAGCGTGCGGGGAACCGATCTGACGCAGTGCGCGCGCCAGCGCGCCCTGCCCGAATATACGGACGAGACGGGCCGGATCGCGGACGCGGCCAACGCCCTTTTCGAGGCGCATTTTTCCGCCGGGCTGCCCGCGCGCAGTATGGGGCTAAGCTGCGCGCGCCTGACGCCCGCGGACGCGCCGGAACAGCTGAGCATGTTGGACGCCCGGCGCACGCTGCGGGCGCGGCGGCTGGATCAGACGTTGGACGGCCTGCGCTACCGGTTTGGCCATCTGGCTGTGCGCCGCGCGATTGTGCTTGCCGGCGGGGAACTTGCCGGCATATGCCCGGCCGGGACGGGCGGGTTTGCGCCCTTTGTACGGGAGGAAGGCGCGGATCATGAAGGACTGTGACCGTAGGAACCCAGCCAAAGTATATTTGAAGGTACGGGCCGACCACCTGCCGGACGGGCGCATTTTTCCGCTCATGTTCCGCGCGCAGGACGGGCCGGCGGTGCGCATCGACCGCATACTGGACGTGCGCGAGGCGCCTTCCCTGAAGATGGGCGGCCAGGGCACGCGCTATACCTGCCGGGTAGGCGCGCGGGAAATTTATCTGTTTCACGATCGGGACAGGTGGTTCGCGGAGGAATAAACCGCGCGTCCGAAAAAATGCGCGCCGCCGTGTGGTATAATAATCTGGTTAAATCCATGCGGCGGGAGGGGATAAAAGTGCGCGGCGCCGGAATGCCTACGCTTATCGAAACCGATACGCCCGAACAGTGCGCCCGGCTCTGCCGTGAGCTGGGGCTGGATTTTATCGAGCTGAACATGAATCTGCCCGATTATCAGGCCGGCGCGCTGGATATCAGGCGTTTTAACGCGCTCGCGGCGCGCTATCATATCTATTATACCATTCATCTGGACGAAAATCTGAACGTAAGCGATTTTAATCCATACGTCCGCCAGGCCTATCTGCGCACGGTGCAAAGCGCCATGGAGACGGCAAAGCGGCTGGGCGCGCCGGTTATAAACATGCACCTTGCGGCGGGCGTGTATTTTACGCTGCCCGGACAAAGGGTATACCTTTTCGAGCGCTATATGGACCGCTATCTGCAAAGCATCGCCGATTTTCGGGACGCGTGCGAAAGGGCCGCCGGCCAATCCGGCATAACGGTCTGCGTGGAAAACTGCGCGGGCTATACCGCGTGGCAGAAGCGGGCGCTCCGGTTGCTGCTTAAAAGCCCGGTATTCGCGTTGACGTACGACATCGGTCACGACCACGCCTCCGGCGGAAAGGACGGCGCCTTTATTATGGCGCACGCCGAGAAACTGCGCCACATGCATATTCACGACGCGCTGGGCGCGCAGGACCACCTGGCGCTGGGCGCGGGGGAAATCGCGCTGAAGGAATATCTGGATCTGGCGTCCGCGCATAATTGCCGCGTGGTGCTGGAAACAAAAACCGTAGCGGGGCTGACCCAATCGGCGGCCTGGCTCAGGGAACATGGGTTTTAAGCCGGGGCGCGGTTTAGCGCGCCGCGACCGGACAAAAAGGGGAGGAAACAACCGTGAAAAGCTATCTAATTAAGGATACCACGCGCGAGGAACGCGAAAAACTGGTGGAGGAGGCGCTGGGCAATATTTGCGCCGCGTGCGACGGTTGCGCCGCCGGTATCGCACAAATGTATCAGGCGTATATCGACGGCGCAAAGGAACTGCGCGAAGTCAACATGGAATTTCAGGCGCGTTATGTCCGGGGAATGGAAGGGCCGGAGGAAAAAGGCGGTTGTTTTTCGTAGGAGACGCGCCGCAGCCTAAATAAAGCGGAAACGAGCAAAAAGGCAAATAGGCAATGCAAATGTGGAGTTTTATGGGAAGGGGGCGCTCCCTCCTTCTGGCTTTATTTTGCGTTGACTTTGCGTAAGCCATATAAAAAATCGTCTGAAAACAATGGCTTTCAGACGATTATGGCGGAATATAAACAACAAAATCCGAACCACTCTGGTTCGGATTTTCCGGTTGTGGTGGAGCATAGGAGACTCGAACTCCTGACCTCTACACTGCCAGTGTAGCGTACTACCAACTGTACT
>CAWVLE010000141.1:0-6447 GCA_963929805.1 uncultured Eubacteriales bacterium
CCCCGAAATGGTAGGCGAAGTGCTGGACGTAATGAAGGCGCTGGCGCGCGAGGGCATGACCATGGTGGTGGTAACCCACGAAATGGGGTTCGCGCGCGAGGTAGGCGACCGGGTGCTGTTTATGGACGCGGGCGTGGTAATGGAAGAAGGCACGCCCCAGCAGATTTTCGGCTCCCCTCAAAACAAGCGCACGCAGGACTTCCTGGGCAAGCTGCTCTAATCGACATGTGCAAAAACTTCCCATTTTTGTAAGCGTCGCCGTGAAAAACCGCCGTTACAAAAATAGCTTCGGATGTAATTCCGGCCATTATCAAACCTCAATTTCTACTGAAATCACGTAAAGGGGCCGCGCGGCCCCTTCATTTTTTGACGTGCGTCATTCATTCGTTAGCATTCTAAAGCGCAATTTAAGATCGGTGTTTAGAGCCCTGCGTTTACAGAGAAATTTAAGCGACAACCAGTTCCGCCGCATCAATGGCCTCAAGCAAAAAACACGGCCATAGGACGCCAAAGCGCCCTCATTACAATGCCGGGCATTTGGCTTTGCCGATTCTCTGTGCAATGGCGCGCATATGCGTGTGATCGGTTCCGCAACAGCCGCCGTATATGGCGATATCCGCCACATCCGCCAGGCGCACCATATCCTCGGCCAAAGCCTCCGGATCGGAACCGTGCAATCGTGCAGAATGATCCAGCGCCTCAGGCGGCAGCGCAGAGGCGTTGGCCTGTATGCCGCGAAAGCGTTTTCTCACCCGCACCGTGCGGTTAAAAGGCTGAGCCAGCGCGCTAAACAACACGCGGGGATGCACGCAGTTAACCATATAGCAGACAGGCGGCCGCTGCGCCGCGCGGTCAATCTGCTCAATCGCCCGGTCTATCGAAGTGCCGTCCAGAAGGCATCCGTCGCCCCGAATCATAAAACTTATGATATATTCCACGCCGCTGTCAGACATTGCCTGCGCCATACCAATGGCCTCGCACAGCGCCGGCATGATGCCTGCATAGAGAAAGTCCACTCCTGCGCGCGCAAAGATCCGGGCCGCATAGGTGTGGAATTTTCGGGCGTCTTCGGCGCTCAACGCGCCATGCGAACTGTAGGCATCGCCCCGGCATCCCATAAGCGCGCCTACGTACATCATCTGTTCATAATTCGTTTTGCGGCAGATAGATTTTAAAAACTGCACGTTTTCAGATAACAGGCCATCGTCCATACCTGCCTGCGCCATTCTCTCCTGATTGGCGCGGCGCGTAGGCGTGGTAGCCAAAAATGGCAATTCAAAAGCTCGGGCAATATCGATATAACCCGTCCACAACCGTTCCAGCGCGTCGCGGCCAGCTTCGGTACGTACCAGCGGCGCCATCGCAACCGGGCCGTCTATGGAAAGGCCAAATTCTCGCCGCAGCCTTTCTCCCAGGGCGCCTTCCATCAAAATAGGCCCACCTTGAAGTATGCTCTCCGCCAGCGTCTTTTTCATATCGTTTTACCAGTCCCTTACCAAACATTCTAAGCTCGGGTCACGTTGCGTATCCATTTGTCTCCGCGCAGGCGGATAAAGGCGATAATCCACTTAAAGCACTGGTCGATGCGCAAAAACAGGAACATCCACTGCGGCTCGACCCGCCACACAAAAGCCGCCAGGTAGGACACGGGCAACACGATCAGCCAGCCGCAGATCATATCCACGATCATGACAAACCGGCTGTCCCCCGCGCCCCGGTTAATGCCCATAAAGCAGTTTGCGTGATAGCAGGTGCCGACCATGGTAAGCGCGCCCAGCGCGATCATGCTGCGCGCCAGCGCGGCCGCCTCGGCCGACGCGCCGCCGTACAGCCGGACAAACAGGCCGCGGCTTGCAAACACCAGCGCCGAAAGCACCAGCCCCACCCCGAAAAACATGATCTGTATGGTGCGCGAATATTCGCGCGTTTTGGCGTGGTCCCTGGCGCCCACGGTTTTACCGATTACGATGCACGCGCCCTGCGCCAGCGCCGAGCAGAATATCATGCCCAGGCTCATCATCTGGTCGCCCATAGCGTTGGCGGCCATCACGGTTTCGCCCAGCCGGCCCACGATGGAGGCCTTGAGCAGCCCGATAACGGCCCACTGCATATCGCCCAGGCCCACCGGCACGCCGTAGCGCAGATAATCGCGCCACAGATATCCCTGCGCGTGCAGCATATCGCGCGGGCGGATGCTGAGCGTCTTTTGCACGGAAAATGCGTATACCCACACAATGACAAGCTCCACCAGGCGCGTAATAAGCGTAGCCAGCGCGGCGCCCTGAACGCCCATGGCGGGCATGCCCAGCTTTCCAAAGATGAACACGTAATTTAGCCCCACGTTGACCAGCAGCGACACGACGGAAGTATACAGCGCCACGCGCACCACTTCTACCGCGCGCAGCACGCCGATCAACGCCTGGGAAATAGCGTAGGGTATGTAAGAAAAGCACACCAGCGTAATATAGGGCAGCGCCGCCTCAATAACCGCCGGGTCGGAAGCGACCACGCCCAGCACGCGTTCGGGCGCCAGGCGTATAAACGCGGCCACCGCCACGGACAGCACGCTTACATAGGCCATGATGACGGCAACCACCTGGCGGATGCGCGCCATATCGCGCTTGCCCCAATACTGCGAAATTAAAACGGACGAGCCGCTGATCAGCCCGAACACCGTCATGACGAACACGTTGGTTACGCTGTTCGCCTGTGCTACGCCCGCCAGCGCCGCGTTGCCCAGGCTGGACACCATCATGTTATCGGCCAGGTGTACCAGCTGGGTAATCAGGCTTTGAATGGCCGCCGGCAGCGCAATGGCGAATATGGTGCGGTAAAGCGATTTATCGCGCGAGAGGATCGACATTGGCCGTCCGCCCTTTCTGCTTTTGTTTGCCCGGTATCGCGCGGCCGCGCCGCGTTTTTCAGCGTATAAGCAGGCTTTAGCGCTTCGCGGCGATATCGCGCGCCACGACCACGCCGGTGACCGAAGCCTGCATCAGCCCGCGCGTAACGCCCGCGCCGTCGCCAATGGCGTAAAACCCGCTCAGCGCGGTTTCGAAATTGTTGCCCAATGTCAGCTTGGAGGAATAGAATTTTACCTCCACGCCGTACAAAAGCGTGTTTTGCGAATAAAGCCCCGGCGCGATGTTGTCAAACGCGCGCATGGCCTCGATGATGCTGGTCAGATGGCGGTGCGGCAGCACGAAGGACAGATCGCCCGGAACCGCCGTGGTAAGCGTGGGTTCGGTAGTGGATTTCCTCAGACGCGAAACGTCGGTGCGCCTGCCCTTTAAAAGATCGCCCAGCCGCTGCACCATAATGCCGCCGCCGGTTAGCATATTGCCCAACTGGGCGATGTACCGCCCGTACTCGATGGGCTGATTAAACGGCTCGGTAAAGCGGGTGGAAACCAGCATGGCAAAATTGGTGTTGCCGGTGTGCAGTTTTTTATCGGCGTAGCTGTGCCCGTTAACCACCGCGATGCCGCCCTCGTAGTGCTCCTCGCTGACCAGCCCGCCCGGGTTCATGCAGAAGGTGCGCACCTTGTTTTCAAACGTGTCGGCGTAATAGACCAGTTTGGCTTCGTACAAATGCTCCGTCAAATGATCCATGACCGAATTGGGCACCTCCACGCGCACGCCGATATCCACCTCGTTGTTCTGGGTGCGTATGTCGTGCTCCCGCGCTATCTGCGTAAGCCAGGCCGCGCCGCCGCGTCCGGGCGCGGCCACCACGTAGGGCGCGCGATAAGCCTGGGTCTGGCCGCCCGCCTGCTTTGCGTATATGCCGGCCACGCGCCCGTCTTCCACGATCAGCTGCTGGGCGCAGGTATGCTCCATAAAGGTAAAATTGCCCGACGCTTCCAGCGTCCGGTACATGTCGCGCAGTACGTTAAAGGCGTTTTCCGTGCCCATATGGCGCACAGGGCAGCGCACCAGGCGGATGTTATGCTTGCTGCATTCGTAGGCGATTTCCTCCACCCGCGGGTCGTTAAGGCCATGCACCTGTTCGGGCGCGCCGTGCTTAAGGTACACGCTGTCGGCGTATTTAAGCAGCTGGCGCACCTCGTCGCGCGGCAGGTAGTCGGTCAGATTGCCGCCCACTTCCTCGCTTAGCGACAGCTTGCCGTCGGAAAACGCGCCCGCGCCCGCCCAGCCGCTCATGATATTGCAGGGCTTGCAATTCACGCACCGGTTCAGCGTACGCGCCGGGCACACCCGCCGGTCGATATGCGCACCCTCGTCCATAATCAATATGCGCGCGTTGGGCTCAAGCGCGCGCGTCTCCAGCGCGGTAAATATGCCGGCAGGCCCCGCGCCCACGATGATTATATCGTAATCGTACATTTGCATACTCTCCTATTCATTTGTCCCCGGCGGGACGAGCGGCATCCGCGCATCGCCTGACGGGGGTAACATTTCAGTAATAATGGTATCCCCTATCGCGCCGCCTGTCAAGGGCCGGTATAGAGCGCCTCTAAATTTAGCGTAAAGGACGTTGACCGGGCGCGCGCGGACCGCTACAATGTTATTATAATATAATGCGCGCACAGGGCGATAATTACCGTTTTTAATCTACAAAAGCATGTAAAGGAGAGCGGCAGGCCATATGGAATTGCTTAAGCAACGGATTAAACGCGACGGCATCGCAATCAGTCAGGATGTGCTGCTTGTGGACAGCTTTCTCAACCATCAGGTAGACGTGTTTCTCATGCGGGAAATCGGGCGTGAATTTGCGGCCATATTCCGGGGCGCGGGCATTACGCGCGTCGCGACCATTGAAAGTTCGGGCATCGCCCCGGCCGTCATGTGCGCGCTGGAGATGGGGCTGCCCATGGTGACGCTGAAAAAATCGACGTCCAGCATCCTGTCGGAGGAAATTTTGCAAACCGGCGTATTTTCCTTTACCAAAGGCAGCGGCTATCAGCTTACGCTCAAATCGCGCTTTATTCAGCCGGACGACTGCGTGCTGATCATAGACGATTTCCTGGCCAACGGCGAAGCCGCGCTGGGCGCCGCGCGCCTTGTAAATATGGCGGGCGCGCGCGTGGGCGGTATCGGCATCGTAATCGAAAAGGCGTTCCAGAAGGGCCGCAAACGCCTCATTGAGGCCGGGTACAACCCCGTATCGCTGGCCGTAATAGAGCGCATGGAGCGCGGCAATATCGAATTTGCGCCCGACGGCTACACGCTTTAGCCTGCCTGGCAACGTTTCGGAGGATAAATCGATGCAACCGCTTGAAAATGTCAAATGCTTTTTACTGGATATGGACGGCACATTTTACCTGGGCGAAAACCTGCTGCCCGGCTCGCTGGATTTTATCGACGCGGTGAAAAAAAGCGGGCGCGATTTTCTATTCCTTACCAATAATTCCTCGCACAACGCCGCGTATTACGTAGCGCGGTTGGCCCGCATGGGGCTTTCGGTAGGCGAAGAGAAAATCCTGACCTCGGGCCAGGCCACCGCGATAAAGGCGCGCTCGCTCTATCCCGGAAAGCGCGCTTTCGTGCTGGGCAACGAATATCTGTTTGAAGAGCTGCGCGCGGGCGGCATCCTCATTGACCAGGAGCGGCCCGATTACGTAATCATTGGCTATGATACCACGCTCGATTACCGCAAAATGACCGCCGTGTGCGATTACGTGCGCGCCGGGCTGCCTTACATTGCCACGCATCCGGACTTTAACTGCCCGACCGAGACCGGGTTTGCCCCGGATATCGGCGCGATTATCGCCTTTATCGAGGCGTCGGCCGCGCGCCGTCCCGACCTGATCGTAGGCAAGCCGTACGCGGGCATCGTGGAGGCGGCGCTAAACCGTACGGGGCTGGAAACGAGCCAATTGGCCATGGTGGGCGACCGGCTGTACACCGACGTGGAAACCGGGCTGCGGCACGGCATGCTGTCCATACTGGTATTGAGCGGCGAAACCACCCCCGAAATGGCCGCGAAATCGGATATACGCCCCCACATGACCTTTAACCGTCTAAGCGACATGGCGGGCCTGCTATGAGCGCGCTGCGTTTTGGGGCGCTGGCCGCGTTGCTGGCCGCGTTGTGCCTCTGCCTGTCCGGGTGTGGCTTTACCGTGATAGAAAGCGGCGCGCCGGTCGAGGTAGGCCCGGCCGTCACCGTGCCCGCGGAAGATCCCTCCAGCAGTTTGCGACAAAATTGATTCAAAAATTTAACGCAAATGATAGAACTTGGTATGGTATAATGTGGTCTAATAAGTGATGTAGACTTTCCGGCAATGGGGCGAAAAAAGGATTGCGGGTATGCGTGCGGCGCCCCACGCCGGGCGGAAAAAGTATGGCATAAGGAGTTGGAGCCTTTGTCTCGCGCATTACCGGTCTTTTTGTTTGTTATCGTCCTGGCGCTGTTTATGGTTATGCCCAGCGCGGAATTGAATAACCTTGGCGCGGTCGACCTGGTCAACAACGGCATATACGCC
>CAWVLE010000142.1:0-4086 GCA_963929805.1 uncultured Eubacteriales bacterium
GAAGGCGCGCAGCTGGTGCTGGACGGCCGGGGCGTAAAGGTCGCGGGGTACGAGGGCGGATACTACATCGGCCATACCATATTCGACCACGTAACGCCCGAAATGAGCATCGGCCAAAACGAGGTGTTCGGCCCGGTGCTGTGCATAAAGCGCGTAAAGGACTTTGAGGAAGGCCTCAGGCTGATGAACGAAAACCCCTTTGCCAACGGATCGGTCATCTTTACCCAGAACGGCTATTACGCGCGCGAGTTTGTAAAGCGCACCGACGGCGGCATGGTGGGCGTAAACGTGGGCATCCCCGTGCCCATGGGCGCGTTCTCCTTTACGGGGCATAAAAAATCCTTCTTTGGCGATTTGCACTGCCATGGCAAGGACGCGTTCAGGTTTTATACCGAATCCAAAACGGTCACCGTGCGCTGGTTCGACGAAGAGGAGATGCGGCGCGAACAGGTGGACAGTTGGGACGGATCGCTGTAACTGCCTACATTTTTAAAGGAGGGAAAGGCCATGGACAAAATCAGGTTGGGGCTGGTGGGCGCCGGCCGCATCGGCCAGGTACACGCCGCTTCGATTACCTATCAAATCCCCCAGGCCGAAATCGTGCGCGTAAGCGACGTAAAGCTGGAGGCCGCGCGCGAGGTGGCCGAACGGTTTGGCATCGCGGCCTATGGCAACGATTTTATGCAGATTGTGAATGACCCGGATATCGACGCGGTGCTGGTGTGCTCGCCCACGCCTACCCACGCGGATATCTCCATCGCCGCCATGAAGGCCGGAAAGCACGTGTTCTGCGAAAAGCCGGTGGATTTGACCATTGAAAAGATACTTGCCACCCGGCGCGCGGCCGAGGAGGCGGGTGTGAAACTGCAAATCGGCTTTAACCGGCGCTTTGACCACAACCACGGCCGGGTGAAGGAACTGGCCGCCTCGGGCGCGCTGGGCAAGATAGAATTGATCAAGATCACCAGCCGCGACCCGGAGCCGCCCTCTCCGGAATACGCGGCCTCGTCGGGCGGGCTGTTCATCGATATGATGATACACGATTTCGACATGGCCATGTTCCTGGCCGGCTGCGACGTGACCGAGGTGTACGCCCAGGGCGCCAGTTTGGTGGACCCGCGCATCGGCGAAGCGGGCGACGTGGATACGGCCGTGGTCGCGCTTACCTTTGAAAACGGCGCGATGGGCGTGATCGACAACAGCCGCCGCGCGGCCTACGGCTATGACCAGCGCGTGGAGGTATTCGGCAGCCTGGGTATGGCGGCCGATGAAAACGACGCCGATAGCACCGTGCGCGTATCCACCGCCGCAGGCGTGACGGCCGATAAGCCGCAGTTCTTTTTCCTGGAGCGCTATATGGCCTCCTTTGTCAGCGAAATGAAATGCTTTATCAAGTCCATCCGCGAAGATGCGCCGGTTGCGGTGGGCATCCACGCCGGGCTTATGAGCGTGGTGCTGGCCAAGGCCGCCAAACGATCGCTGGACGAGCACCGTCCGGTAAAAATTTCGGAGATGATATAAATGAGCGATATTAAAAACGCCATACGCCGCGCGGGCGGCGAGCATCCGTTTGGCTATACCCCGATTGCCTCCATGGGCGGCGAGCACAGCGATATGATGATGGATTTCGCCGTGCTGCGCATGCGCGCGGGCGAAAGCTTTACCGACGAGCGGCCGCTGGAGAAGGCGTTTCTTCTGGTGTACGGCGAGGTGACCTTTTCCTGGGACGGACAGGAAAAAACCGTGCGCCGGGACAACTGCTTTGACACCGCGCCCACCGCGCTGCACGTGGACGCCTACACCCCCGTAACGATTAGCGCCGTGTCGGCCGACAGCGAGATAAACATCGTGCGCACCGATAACGAGCGCGCCTTTGCGGCCAGGCTGTATCTGGATACGGACACGCCCGACGAGATGCGCGGACAGGGCCTGATGAAGGAGACCTCCACCCGCATCGTGCGCACCATATTCGATTATTCCAACGCGCCCTATTCCAACCTGGTGCTGGGCGAGGTGATCGGCTTTCCGGGCAAGTGGTCCAGCTATCCGCCCCATCATCACCCGCAGCGCGAAATATACTATTATAAATGCAATCCGGCCAACGGGTTTGGATACGCGGAGCTGGGCGAGGACGTTTTAAAGGTGCGCCAAAACGACACGGTGTTTATCGGCGCGGGGCTGACCCATCCGCACGTCACGCCGCCGGGCTACGCGCTGTGGTATCTGTGGGCCATACGCCATCTTAACGGCAATCCCTACATTACCCCTACCTTTGTGCCCGAGCATACCTGGGTGCAGGAAAAGGACGCGCGCTACTGGCCGGACAAATAGTACCCGGGAGGATGATCGTAAATGCAAACCGTT
Organism: uncultured Eubacteriales bacterium; assembly: GCA_963929805.1. Lineage (GTDB taxonomy): Bacteria > Bacillota > Clostridia > Christensenellales > Aristaeellaceae > CAWVLE01. The sequence continues at coordinate 2,365 of CAWVLE010000142.1, forward strand.
CGCTTGACCATGGCGCAGGCCCTGGTGCGCTTTTTGGATAACCAGTATATAGAAATGGACGGAGTGGAAAGTAAATTCGTACGCAACATGTTCGGCGTGTTTGGACACGGCTGCGTGTGCGGCGTGGGCCAGGCCCTTTCGCAGGGCGGACACGGCATCCGTTTTTTACAGGGCAAAAACGAACAGAACATGGCGCTGGCCGCCACGGCCTTTGCCAAACAGAAAAACCGGCGCGAGATCATACCCTGCGTAAGCTCCATCGGCCCGGGCGCCATGAATATGGTGACCGCCGCGGGCTGCGCAACCGCGAACCGCATTCCGCTTTTGCTGCTTCCGGGCGATACTTTCGCCTGCCGCCAGTGCGACCCGGTGCTCCAGCAGGCCGAATTTTTCGATTGTTTCGGCCGCACGGTGACCGACGCCTTCCGCGGCGTGTGCCATTATTTTGACCGCATAGAGCGAAGCGAACAACTTATGACCGCCGCCATCCACGCCATGCGCGTGCTGACCGACCCGGCCGATACCGGCGCTGTGTGCCTGGCCATGCCCCAGGACGTGGAGGGCGAGGCCTACGATTATCCGGAAGAATTTCTGCGCAGGCGGGTGTGGCACCTGGACCGCAGGCCCATTTCCGCGAGCCAGCTAAACCGCGCCGCGCAACTAATCCGCGCCGCGAAAAAGCCCGTGGCCATATTGGGCGGGGGCGTGCGCTACAGCGAGGCGGGCGACGCCTTTGACCGGTTCTGCCGGGCGGCGGGCATTCCCTTTGGCGAAACCCAGGCCGGTAAGGGCACCCTCGCGTGGGATCATCCGCTCAACCTGGGCGGCATTGGCGTAACCGGCGGCGCCGCGGCCAACCGAATCGCGGCCCAGGCCGATCTGATCATCGCCGTGGGCAGCAGGCTGACCGATTTTACCACCTGTTCCAAATGGCTGTTTAAGCAGGACGCGCGCGTGCTTTCCATAAACATTTGCCCGTTTGACGCGGTAAAGATGGACGGCGAGGCCATTATCGCGGACGCGCGCGAGGCGCTTGACGCGTTAACGGACGCGCTATCCGGCTATAAGACCGCCTACGCGGGCGAAATCGAGGCCGAAAAGGCGCGCTGGCTGGCCATCGCCGGCGCCCATTATAATGAGGAACGACCGGAGGGCCTGTCGCAGACGCGCGCGCTGGGCGAGATCAACCGCTTTATGGGGCCGGACGACATCGCCGTGGGCAGCGCGGGCAGCCTGCCGGGCGACATGCAGCGGCTATGGCGCGCGCGCAGCCGCGACACCTATCATATGGAGTACGGCTTTTCCAACATGGGCTACGAGATCAACGGCGCGCTGGGCGTGAAGCTGGCCCAGCCTGACAGGGAAGTGTACGCTTTCTTTGGCGACGGCACCTATCTGATGGCGCATAGCGAGCTGTTCACCTGCGTGCAGGAAAATCTGCGCGTACACTTCTGCCTGTTCGATAATTCCGGCTGGGGCTGCATTGAAAACCTGCAAAACAACCAGGGCAACGAGACCTTCGGCACGGTGTTCCGCCGCCGTAACCCGGATACGGGCGAACTGGACGGCGAAATCCTGCCCGTGGATTTTGCCATGAACGCGCGCGCGTATGGCGTAAAGGCCTATACCTGCCGCACGGTGGAAGAACTGCGCGCGGCGCTCAAAGAGGGCCGCAAACAGGAAGGCCCGGTGCTCTACGACATCAAGGTGCTGCCAGGCTCC
>CAWVLE010000143.1:0-4709 GCA_963929805.1 uncultured Eubacteriales bacterium
ATCAGCGCAGCAGCGTCATACAGCCGCGCGCCACCATGCGCTCCTCGTCGGTCGTCAGCGCCCACACCGACACGCGGCTGTCCGGCGCGCTGATCTTGCCCTCGCGTTCGTCCTCCGCGTCCAGCTTCGCGCCCAAAAAGCCCAGCCTGCTAATCACATCGCGGCGCAGCTGCGCGTCTCCGCGGCCGATGCCGCCGGTAAAGACGACGGTGTCCAATCCGCCCATCAGCGCGGCGTACATGCCAATCGTGCCCACGATTCCTTCGGTAAAGGCGTCGATGGCCAGCCGCGCGCGCGCGTTGCCCGATTGCGCGGCGGCGCGTATTTTGCGCATATCGTTGCTTACGCCGCTGACGCCCTTTAAGCCGCCCTCGCTTGACAAAATGCCAAGCACCCTGTCCATGCCGCCCAGCGCCCCGGCAAGCGCGGGCAGGCAAAAGGCGTCGAAATCGCCCACGCGGTTATTTTGAAACAGGCCGCTTTGCAGCGTGGCGCCCATGGATGTGGCCACGCTTTTGCCATCCTGTATGGCGCACAGCGAGGACGAACCGCCCAGATGGCAGTTGACCACGCGCCGCGCTTCGGGCGCAAGCTGCGCCAGCTTCCAGGCGATATAACTGTGGCTGGCCCCGTGAAAGCCGTAGCGGCGTATGCCGTATTGCTGCACCCATTCGTAGGGCACGCCGTACACGACGCGCTCGGGCGGAATGGTGGCGTGGAACGCGGTTTCAAAACAGGCGATCTGCCTCACGCCCGGGTAGGTCTCGCGCACGGCGCGCATCATGGCCAGGTACACCGGGTTATGTACGGGCGCAAAGCAGACCATGCGCTCCATTTCGGCCATAAGCGCATCGTCTACCTCCGCCACGCCGCTGATCCGCCCGCCGTGCACCGCCTTGTAGCCCACGGCGTCCACATGCGCCATATCCAGCCGAAGCCCCAACCGGGCCGCGGCCTGCATGCACAATTGCAACGCGCTTAGGTGGGTCGCGCAGGCGCATTCGCCCTGCGCCCGATCCGTGCCCACCTCAACCGCGTATCGCCCTTCCCCGCCCACGCTTTCCACCGCGCCGCTGGCCGCCGCGCGCTCCGTATCGCCCATTTCCATCAGTTTAAATTTAAAGCTCGTCGATCCCAGATTCAGCACCAGTATCCTTTTCATGCGTCATACTCCTTCTGGCCGCTTTTAATAAGTTAAACAATACGTTCCGCGCCCTAAAAAATCCTGCATGGCGCGCAAAATTGCGCCGGCCCGCGACGGGCGGAAAGATTGACAGCGCCGCGCTTACATGTTATGCTCATGATAGTATTTTATGGAAGCATTTGCATGGGGGCATTTTTTTGAAACGTAGCGAAAGAAAAAAACGCGCAAAACGCATGCGCATGCTGATCTGCTGCGCGGCGGCCGCGCTACTGGCGTTAAGCGCCGCGGTCTTTTTCCTGCTCCCGCGCGGGGCGGACCTTCCTTCCTCTGCGGCGGTTAGCGCCGCGCCGTCCGCTCAACCATCGGCCGTCTCAACGTCGCCCGGCCAGCCATCGCCCACTCCGGCGGCTACGGCTTCTCTGGCGTCGGCTTCTCCTTCCGCCTCGCCCACGCCCCAGCCCGGAAAGCTTGAAACCGGCGACATCGTTTCCAGCGCGAACCCGTCGGCAAAGAAAATCAACCTGCGCCAGCGGGTATACGTGCGCGGAAAGGCCGTATCTTCCTATAACCGCGAAACGCCCATCTCCATGGGTACGCCCGATGAATACGCCGCGCTGGAAGGGGTAACCACCTTCCGCGGCACCAATTACCGCCAGAACGCCTCCTATGGCACGATCCCGGAAAACCCCTCCAGTTTGACGATTGAGTGGTCGGTTCGCATCGGCGGCATAGACGACTGGGCGGGCGTGGGCTGGACCGGTCAGCCCGCCATCGTGCGCTGGGACGACGCGACGCGCGAAATAAAGAACATCAACCAAAGCAAGAAGGATAAGGACGGCCTGGTAGAGGTCATCTACGCCGCGCTGGACGGCAAAATCCACTTTCTGGATTTGGAGGACGGCAAGCGCACGCGCAGCGCCATCAACATCGGCGCGCCCATTAAGGGCAGCGTAACGGTGGACCCGCGCGGCTATCCGCTTTTGTACTGCGGCCAGGGCATCGACACCGTGCACGGCAAGCAGGTTAAAATCGGCACGCGCGTATTCAGCCTCATCAATCAAAAATCGCTGCTTTTCATAAACGGGCGCGACAAACTGCGCACGCGCAACTGGTACGCGTTCGACTCGGCGCCTCTGATCGACGCCGCGACCGACACCATGTTCCAGCTGGGCGAAAACGGGCTTTTGTACGTCATCGCCCTTAACACGGATTTTGATCTGGAAAACGGAACGATTTCCATCGATCCCTCAATGGACCGGTACGGGTATAAATCAAATGTGACCACGCGCCCGGGCATGGAAAACTCCCTCGCGGTGTACAACCACTATGGTTATTTTGCCGATAACTCCGGCCTGCTTATGTGCGTGGATTTAAACACGCTTAAGTGCGTGTGGGCCTTCCCCACCGGCGACGACACCGACGCCACCTGCGCCATAGAAGAGGACGGCGACGGCGTGTGGCTTTATACCGCAAACGAAATCGACCTGCGCGGCGAACAGGGCAATTGCAACATACGCTGTTTTAACGCGCTGACGGGCGAGGTGCGCTGGCGCGTAAACGTGCCGGTGAAAAACTCCTCCCGTGGCGGCGCTTTCGCGTCGCCCTCGATCGGCCTAAACCAGTTAAGCGAACTGGTATATTACAATATCGCCGAAACCAGCGGCGGCGGCACGATTATGGCGCTTAATAAGCAAACCGGCGAAGTGGAATGGAAAAAAAGCCAGAACATCTACAGTTGGGCCACGCCGCTGCTGCTGTACGACAAAAACGGCGCGGGCTACGTGCTGACCGCCAACTCGGCGGGGCTGGTGCGCCTGCTGGACGGCCTGACCGGCGAAGAGCTGGCCCGGCTGGACGTGGGCTCCAATGTGGAAAGCTCGCCCGCCGCTTTTGACGGCATGGTGGTCATCGGAACGCGCGGCGGGCGCATGCTGGGCGTGCGCGTGGGCAGTTAGCCCGCGCGCCGCCTTTTAGGGGATCATGTTCATCATCGCGTCGGTGTCGGGCACGTTCACGTAGCTTTCGGGCACCTGGCCCACGATGATCGATTCGGCCACCGGCACATAGGCGTTTACCACTACCTCGTCGGCGCCGGTTGGAATAATGATATGCATCAGCGTCGATGCCTCGAGCGAAATTTCGTGCCGCGTCTGGTTGATGCCGGCCGATTCAAACGCGGTGACAAAGCCGGTGGTGACCGATCCGACCGGCACCACGCTTACCCGTATATTGGGCCCGGAACCCGCAAAAATCGCTATGCCCAGCGCCGAGCCCAGCGGCAGCTCCACGCCCTCGTCTTCCAGCTGGGTCAGGTTGCGCTGCGCCGCCAGCGATGCGCGCGAGGCCAGTTCGTTCATCAAAAGCGTGTTGGCCTGGATCATGGTCACGCGGCCCTGTTCGTCGCACACCACGTTTACCAGGTCCTCATAACCCACCGAGCCGATCACCTCGCCCACCGCGTTGTTGATCGCCTCCACCGCCAGCTGCTGGGCGCGCGCCTGCGCCATGCTCAGCATAATCGGGTTTAAATTGCTAAGCCCGTAAAAAAACAGCGCCGCGCATACGGCCACGATTAAAGCCAGCGCCGCGAGAACGCATCGCTTTAACCGAAATTTTCCCCTGGATGCAACCATATCCTCACCCGCTTCGTCAAATAAGCATAGGTCCATTGGCAGTTTATTCTAAGACCCCGCGCCGCTGAACGCCCGCCTTTAAAAACACGCGAATCTTTAAACGAAATGCCCCGTTTTACGCGTGCGGCGCGCGGCGGTTTGTGCTATAATATGCATTACCGCCTATAAACAGGCATGCTTGGCCGCGACGGCGTTCCGTTTTATTTGCGCCCGCAAGGCCGCGCATACGCCGGCCGCAAAGCGGATGCAGCATAAACACGCGAGAGCCATGCCGGGGCGCGTCCGTTATGGAGCGCGGGCCCGGCGTCATTTGGAGGAAACCGCATGAGCGCATTCAAACCCCGTACAAAAGAGCGGAATTTTCTTTTCGCGGTTATATTGACCACCGCGAAAATGCTGTTTTTTACCGTGCTGATTATAGGTGTGGCGGGCGCCGGCCTGTTGGTGGGCGTGGCCAAAGCCTGGGTGGAAACCACGCCGGAATTGGATCTTTCGGCGTTTGACGCGCAGGCCAAGACCTCGTTTATCTATGACAAGAACGGCGATCTGATTACCGACTTTAAAGGCACGGAAAACCGCATCGACGCGACCATCGACGAAATACCGCAAAATCTGATTAACGCGGTAATCGCCGTGGAAGACCAGCGCTTCTATACCCACAACGGCGTAGATATCAAGCGCATTGTCGGCGCGTTTGTTATGAACCTGTTCAACAATTCCATGCAGGGCGGTTCCACCATCACCCAACAGCTGATTAAGAACACCATGTTGACAGACGACCAGACCTACAAGCGCAAATTGCAGGAGGCCTATCTTGCGCTGCAGCTGGAAAAGGTAATCAGCAAAGAGGAAATCATCGTCGAATATCTAAACGTCATTTATTTGGGCGGCTCCAATTATGGGGTTAAGGTGGCCGCGCAGGATTATTTCGG
>CAWVLE010000144.1:0-7059 GCA_963929805.1 uncultured Eubacteriales bacterium
TTCCCGCCCGGGAGCCCCTCGGGGGCGAGAGGGAAACAGCGCTTTTCACTCGAAAAAGGACGCCGCAGGCGGACTTTTTCGACACACTGGCCGCCCGGGTTTTCCGGGCGGTTTTTTTATGTGAAATGCGCCCGGTCCGGCAGGAAAGGCCGCGCCGCGCGCCGAATTGTAAGGCTGCGTGTATTTTTTTGCGCACATGCCGGCCCGCCTAAAACGGCCGCGGCCGGTTTTCATGAATAAGCAGGGGGAAAAGGCATGAGCGGGAAAACCATACGCGTGGGCATATTGGGCCCGGGCGCGATCGTGCGGCGCATGTACAGCGATTTTTATAAGGCCCGGGGGCTTGAAATAACCGCCGTGGCCTCCAGGTCCATGGAGCGCGCGCGCGAGGCGGCCGCGCAGTACGGCGCGAAATACGCGCTGGGCAGCTATGAGGAACTGGCCCGGTGCCCCGAGGTGGATTTGGTGTACATCGCCACGCCGCACGCGTTTCACTGCGATCAGGCCGTTTTGATGATGGAGCACGGCAAGCACGTGCTGTGCGAAAAATCCATGGCCGCAAACGACAGCCAGGCGCGGCGCATGATCGCGTGCGCGCGGCGCAACCGCGTATTTTTAATGGAAGCGATGTGGAGCCGCTTTTTCCCAGCCATGGAAAAACTGCGCGAGCTGCTCGGCCAGGGCGTAATCGGCCGCGTTCGGCATGTGCGCGCCGATTTCAGCTTTTTCAGCCCGTTCGATCCGCAAAGCCGGCTGTACGCGCCCGAGCTGGCCGGCGGCGCGCTGCTGGACGTGGGCATATACGTTTTGTCCGCCGCCAGCATGGTATTGGGCACAAATATAGAGCGCTGCCAGTCCATTTGCCAGAAGGCGGAAAACGGGGTGGACGCGCTGGACGTAATACAGCTGGGCTTCGCGGGCGGCGCCACCGCGCAGCTGATGTGCGGCGTGCGCGCTTCCTCCGGCCAGGACGAGGTGATTTACGGCGAAAAGGGCCGCATCGAGATACCCGATTTCTGGCACGCCACGCGCTTTTGCGTGATTAAAAACGACGGGGCGCGGGTGGAATTTTCCTTCCCGGCCGAAAACGAGGGCCACCATTATCAGTTCGTCCACGCCAGGGAATGCATACTGAGCAACCGCCTGGAATCGGACGTGATGCCGCTGGACGAAAGCCTGGCGCTGAGCCGGTTGATGACCGCCCTGCGGCGCGAGTGGGGCGTCGTGTATCCTTTTGATTGATTGGACGGAGATGGCCTTATGCCCAAGTTGGAGCCTTATAGCAAAAAGCTTTCCTATAGTTACGCGCTGGGCGTGTTTCCCGCGCTGCACCTGTTAAGCTGCCGAAGCCAGTGCGTCACGCGGCTGCTGCTTAACCCGGCCGGGCTGGAAAACGAGGGCGTGGCAAAACTGCGCGCGCGCTGCGCCGAGCTGGGCGTGCGCGAGGAAATGGCCGAGCGCGTGCTGCGGCGCGAATCGCACAAGGACAATTGCCACGCCGCGCTGGTGTTTGAAAAATACGCCTGCACGCTGGACGCGAACCGCCCGCACGTGGTATTGTGCCAGATATCCGACGGGGGAAACCTGGGCACGGCGCTGCGCGCCTGCCTGGGCTTCGGCCTGCGCGACGTGGCCGTCATCCGCCCGGCGGTGGACCCCTTTGACCCGCACGTGCTGCGCGCCTCGATGGGCGCCTTTTTCCGCATGAACGTAAGCGCCTACGACCGCTTTGAGGATTACCGCGCCCAATACCCCGGCCACGCGCTGTACCCCTTTATGCTTGACGGCGCCACGCCGCTTGAGCGCGCGGCCCGGCTAAACGGCCAAACGCGCTACGCGCTGGTGTTTGGCAACGAGCAGACCGGGCTGCCCCCGCGCTTTGCCCAGATGGGCCAACCGGTGGTGATACCGCAAAGCGAAGAGGTGGATTCGTTTAACCTGGCCGTGGCCGTGTCGGTGGGCGTATACGCCTTTACCACGGCCGCCGCGCGGCCGGAGCGTTAGCGCGGCTTTTCCTCATCCAGCGCAAAGAGCGCGTTTTCATAATCCTTTACGTAATAGCGGATGTGCTTTCGCCCCTTTTGAACCACGCTGTGGCCCTCGGCCTCCAGCTTTTCTTTCTGGGCCGCGACGCCGCCCGGGTATTTGGGGTTCAGTTCGCCGCCCGCCTTCAGCGTGCGCCAGTAGGGGGTTTTGTCCCCGTCGCGCTGGCAGCTGGCCCAGGCCGCGATGGAGATAAATATGCCCGCTGTCATGGGGTCGGTAAAATCCGCGCCGCCCTTTCGGGCCAGGTAATCGCGTATGGCCCCCACGGTGGTCAATTTGCCGTAGGGCACGGTTTTCATGATGCCGTCGTAGGCCGTGGGCGGGGCAAAGTACATCTTCTTTTCGCCCGCGTCCCCGCCGTCCACGATCTGTATTTTGGGCATGCCCGTGTCCTTTAGCAGCATCGCGTTGAAATCCTTTTTATCTTCGTTCGCCATGCCGGTCGCCTCCCTGGCCTTAGTATAACGCGGCGCGGCGCGCGGCGCAATGAGAGGGTTTAAAAATATGAAGTTTTAAGACGCGCGCAAAGGCCGCGCGCCTTTACCCGGAAACAGGGAGATGAAGGTCGTGTACTTTCGCATAGGGGAGCGTCTTACGCCCGTTTACGGCAAATCAGCGGACGACTGGGACGGGCTGGCCGCGGTTTTGACGCCCGAGGAGCTGGCCGGGGCCGGCCTGCCGCCATGCGCGCTGCCCCCGGAAATTTTGCAAAGCCACGAAAGCTTTCGGGGCTGCAAGCTGGTCATCGAAGACGGCCGGGTATGGGGCGAATTGCACATTCCCGCCGGGGCGGGACGCGCCTTTAAGCGCCTCAGCTTTGTGTGGTGGAAAAACAACGTCCTGTTTATCGACAGGAGCGCCATCGCGGAGCGGTGCCTGGATATGGTCGCCAAAATGCGCCCGCATCACGCCGGCGCGGCGGACGACCTGTTGATGGATTTTTTCCTGGCGCTGATTTCGGACGACCTGTCGGCCATACAGGCCCTGGAGGACAGGATCGCCGCCCTGGAACAGGCGGTGCTGGAAAGCCGCACCCAGAAGTTTATCAACCGGATGAGCCTTTTGCGCATGGAGCTTAACAACCGAAACCGCTATTACGCCCAGCTTAATAACCTGGCCCTTACCCTTCAGGAAAACGCTTCCGACCTGCTGGACGCCGACAGCCAGAGCAGGCTAAACTACGTGCTGCGCCGGCTTAACCGCCTGCAGGACGAAACCCAGCTGCTGCGCGAATACGCCAGCCAGGTAAGCAGCGAATATCAGGCCCAGGTGGATATCGCCCAAAACCGCATCATGAAGCTTTTGACCATCGTAACCACCATATTCATGCCCCTTTCCCTGATCGCGGGCTGGTACGGCATGAACTTTGCCAATATGCCCGAGCTGAACTGGCCGTACGGCTACCCCGCGGTCATCGCGCTGAGCGCGCTTATCGTGCTGGGCTGCGTCGCGTATTTCCGCCGCAAACATTTCTGGTAAAAAATTTTCAAAAAGGTATTGACTTTCTTTGACTTATGAGTATAATATAATCATCGATCAGAGATGAGCGAGGCGGCCAACGACCGCAATGATGTTGTAAAGCAATTTGGATGCGGCCCTACATGACTGGCGCATATACCAGCGGTGCGAGGGCAAATGAATGGAGGTTTGCATTATGAGTACTTATCTTCCTACGGTATTTGGTGAAAATTTGATGGATGTTTTTGACGACTTTGACCGCAACTTTTTCCAGGGGTTTGGCAACATGGATCGCGCGCTGTACGGCAAACACGCGCGGCGCATGATGAAAACCGACGTGCGGGAAACCGACGAAGGGTACGAATTGGACGTGGATCTGCCCGGCTTTAAGAAGGACGAAATCCACGTGGATCTGGAGGGCGGCTATCTGAGCATATCCGCGCAAAAATCGCTCGAAAAGGACGAGACGGGTAAAAAGGGCAAGCTGCTCAGGCAGGAGCGCTACGCCGGCGTAATGCAGCGCAGTTTCTACGTGGGCGAATACCTGACCCACGAGGATATAAAGGCCTCCTACGAAAACGGCGTGTTGCATTTGGTGGTTCCCAAGAAGGAAGCGCCCAAAGCGCCCGAGAAAAAGCGAATCATGATCGAAGGCTAATCAAACGGCGGTTAAAAGCCCGCGGCTCAAAATGAGCTGCGGGCTTTTTCTTATCACGCCGGCCGGGCGGGGAAGACCCCCTCTCCGTCATCGCCCTTCGGACGATGCCGCCTCCCCCTTGGGGGAGGCAAGAAGGAAACGTTGGTGCCGAAGCGCTTTCCCCCCTTGGCTCCCCCGTGGGGGGAGCTGGCGAGCGGAGCGAGACTGAGAGGGGGGCCTGGCGGGTAACTTTTGTGATAGCAACGCATTAGAGGGAGAAAGGATCCCCCTCTCCGGCCCGGCTCCGCCGGTCCACCTCCCCCTTGGGGGAGGCAAGAGAAAAAGTGGTATAACGCGGCGTTCCCCCCTCGGGGGAGGCAAGAAGTTACCGGCGGTTACCGGCGTGTCGTTCGTTCCTCCTTAGCTACCCCTTTTTCGTCCGTCGCCTCGCCTCACGGCGGCACATTTTTTGCCGCGGACGCGCCTTTTGAGCCTGTACGAACGCGCGCGCGCGTGGTATAATAAGTTTATAAACGATTAAGGAGTGGTACGCCATGCTACTTAAGGATCAGGTGGTTATCATTACCGGCGCGGCACAGGGCCTTGGCGAGGCGCTGGCCATACGGCTGGGCCAGGAAGGCGCGCGCGTGCTGGTGGCCGATATGAATATTGAGGCCGCCGAGAAGGTGGCCGCAAAACTGCCCGAGGCGTTTGCGGTAAAAGTAAACGTATGCAGCCCCGAGGATTGCGAAAACATGGTGCGCGCGGCGGTGGAAAAGTGGGGCCGGGTGGACAAGCTGGTTTCCAACGCGGCCATACTGATCTCCAACCCCATCGAGGACATGACCTATCAGCAGTTCTCCAAGGTGGTGGACGTAAACCTGAACGGTTACTTCAACACCTGCAAGGCGGTCGTGCCCCAGTTCCGCAAGCAGGGCGGCGGCGGCGCCATCGTGCAGATCAACTCCAAATCGGGCAAAAAGGGCTCCAGCAAAAACTGCGCCTACGCGGCCAGCAAATTTGGCGGCGTGGGGCTGACCCAGTCGCTGGCGCTGGAACTGGCCGAAGAGGGCATCCGCGTTAACTCCATCTGCCCGGGCAATTTGCTGGACAGCCCGCTGTGGGTAAATTCGCTTTATGAGCAGTACGCGCGCAACCAGGGCACCACAAAGGAAAAAATCCGCGAAAAATACATCAACCAGGTGCCCATGAAGCGCGGCTGCCAGTACGAGGACGTGGCCAACCTGATGGTGTTTTTGCTCAGCGATCTTTCCAGCTACATGACCGGCCAGGCCATAAACGTAACCGGCGGCCAGCAGATGACCTAAACCGTTCCGGCTAAAAATCACCACGCGGCGCGTTCACGCCCCTGCCGGGCGCGCCCAAGCAAAAGGAGGCGTTTGACCATGAAAACCACAGCTGTGCGGCTGTATGGCAAAAACATACTTAAAATGGAAACCTTTGATTTGCCCGCCCTGAAAGACGACGAAATACTGGTGCGCGTCGTATCCGACAGCATCTGCATGTCCACCTACAAGGCCGCCATTCAGGGCAGCGACCACAAGCGCGTGCCCAACGACATCGACGTGAACCCGGTCATCGTGGGCCACGAATTCTGCGGCGAAATTATCGAGGTGGGCGAAAAATGGCGCGACCAGTTCAAGCCCGGCGAAAAATTTAGCATCCAGCCGGCCATGAACGGCGCGGTAGCCACGCCCGGTTACGCCTATAAATACATGGGCGGCGACGCCACCTACGCCGTCATCGCGCCCGAAGTGATGCAGACCGGCAGCCTTTTGCGCTACAACGCGCAGGCCTACTTCTACGGCTCGGTGGCCGAACCGCTAAGCTGCATCGTGGGCACCTTCCACGCCATGTACCACACCCGCCCGGGCGAGTACGTACACGATATGGGCATACGCGAGGGCGGCAGCATGGCCATACTGGCGGGCGCGGGCCCCATGGGCCTGGGCGCGATCGACTACGCCATTCACTGCGACCGCAAGCCCGGCCTGTTGGTGGTAACCGATATCGATCAGGCCCGGCTGGACCGCGCCGCCTCCATCTACACCCCCGAGGAGGCCGCCGCGCACGGCGTTAAACTGGTATACCTGAACACCCGCGTGGACGACCCCACCGCGCTGCTTCTGGCGCAGAACGACGGCCGGGGCTACGACGACGTGCTGGTGTTCGCGCCCGTGGCCGCGGTTATCGAGCAGGGCGACAGCATTCTGGGCCAGGACGGCTGCCTGAACTTCTTCGCCGGCCCCACCAACCCCAAGCTGAGCGCCCAGTTTAACTTCTACAACGTACACTATGCGGCGCACCACATCGTGGGCACCTCGGGCGGCAACACCGCCGACATGGTGGAGGCGCTGGACATGATCGCTGAGGGAAAGCTCAACCCCGCGGGCATGATTACCCACATCGGCGGGCTGGACGCGGTAATCGACACCACGCTCAATTTGCCCAAGATCCCCGGCGGCAAAAAACTGATTTACACAGGCATATCGCTGCCGCTGACCGCGATAGACGATTTTGCCCAGTTGGGCAAGACCGACCCGCTCTTCGCCGAGCTGGATAAACTGTGCGCCGCCAACAATGGATTGTGGTGCCTGGAGGCCGAGCAATACCTGCTTTCCCACGCGCAGCCCATTAAGGCGTAAATCCTCTCTGCGCGCCCTTTCATCCGGCGCGTCAAAACATCCTGCCAGAGCGCTTAGAAGGCCTGCAAGACAAGGAAGCGAACTTGCAAACAAGGTTTCTTACTTACTGGGTAAGTGACCGCTGTTTGCAAGTGGCGCTGACGCCGTAAGCAAAAACCGCTTCTGCTCTTTTCTTTTCAGAAGCGGTTTTTGCGTTTGCAGGCTTTGTCAGCGCTCTGAAGGCAACGCTTCAAAAGCGTTGCCCAGTGTGTC
>CAWVLE010000145.1:0-10468 GCA_963929805.1 uncultured Eubacteriales bacterium
CACCATCCAGAACTCGCCGGCATGGCGCGGCGTGAACGAGCGCTCGGCGCGGAACGTGGGGCCGAAGGTATACACGTCGCGCAGCGCCAGCGCGAAAGCCTCGGCGTTTAGCTGGCCGGAGACGGTAAGCGATACCTGCTTGCCGAAAAAGTCCTTGTCGTAATCCACCGCGCCCGAATCGAGGCGGGGCACATTTTCCATATCCAGCGTGGTCACGTGGAACATTTCGCCCGCGCCCTCGCAGTCGCTGCCGGTAAAGATGGGGGTATGCACGTACACAAAGCCGCGCTCGTGCATAAAGCGGTGCACCGCCTGCGCGGCGATGGAGCGGATGCGGAACACCGCCTGGAACAGATTGGCGCGCGGGCGCAGGTGCTGTATGGTGCGCAGGTATTCCAGCGTGTGCCGCTTTTTCTGCAGGGGGTAATCCGCGCCGCTTTCGCCCAGTATGACGACCGAATCGGCCTTGAGCTCAAAGGGCTGCTTCATTTCCGGGGTCAGGCACAGCGTGCCGCGCGCCTCGATCGAAGCGCCCACGCCGATGGCGCGCACGATCTGGCGGTAATTTTCCACGCGGGATTCTTCCAGCACCACCTGCAAATTTTTGAAAAAGCTGCCGTCGTTTACCTCCACAAAGGCAAAGGACTTGCTCTCGCGCATGGTGCGCACCCAACCCTTTACGCATACGTCCGCCACGTCCTGCGCGGGCGTTTCGCGGTACAGCTGCCTGACGCGGTAATCGGCCATTTTTGCCCACCCCTTCACTCGTTGCTCTTAAAATGAATATGCCCAATTATACTTCCCGGCCGGGTTTCTGTAAAGATGCTCTTTGGCGCGGCCGTGTCAACCTTCTGTAAAGATACGCTTTGCCGCGGCGCGCGCGCTTGGGCAGGCCGCGCAGCCGCCCTGCCCGGTTTCGCGCAGCGCGACCGGCATCATCTGCCCCACGCGGCCCATGGCGTCGATTACCTCGTCGCCCGGGATAAAGGGCGCGATGCCCGCAAGCGCCATGTCGGCCGCGCTGAGCGCGCAGGCCACGCCCGTGGCGTTGCGGTAAACGCAGGGCACCTCCACCAGCCCGCCCACCGGGTCGCACACCAGCCCCATCAGCCCCATCAGCGCCAGCGAAACCGCGCTTAAAACCATTTCGGGCGTGCCGCCGCGCAGCTGGCACGCGGCCGCGGCCGCCATGGCCGCCGCGCTTCCGCACTCGGCCTGACAACCGCCCTCCGCGCCCGATATGCTGGCGCGCTGGGCGATTACCCCGCCCACGCCGGCCGCGGTAAACAGCGCGTCCACCAGCGCCCCGTCCCCCAGGGCGTATTCCTCGTCCAGCGTCAAAAGCACGCCCGGCACGATGCCGCACGCGCCGGCGGTGGGCGCGGCCACGATGCGGCCCATGGCGGCGTTAAGCTCGGCCACGGCCAGGGCGCGCGCGCACGCGCGGCCCATCAACGCGCCGCCCGAGGTAATTCCCCGCCCGACCGCGTCCATATATTTGGCGGCCTGGCCGCCGGTCATACCCGAGGTGGATTTAAGATCGGGGCGCATGCCCTGCGCAACCGATTCGCGCATTACGTTAAGCGTTTTAAGCATGCGCGCCTTAAGCGCGGCCTGCTCCACGCCGTCCTCGGCCGCCTGACCGGCAAGCACCACGCGCCCGATGGTTACGCCGTCCTGCGCGGCGCGCCTGGCCAGTTCGCTTATCGAGTGGTTCAGCATCGGCCCGTTCCTCCTTATAAAAGCGCATGTCCAAACCCGTCTTCATGTAAAAACACAGGCCGTGTTCGCGCCGCTAGTCGCATTTTTCCAGCATGGTCACGTCTTTAACCCCGTTTAGCATGTTAAGGCAGTCGATCGCCGCGCGCGCGGGCGCCTGGTCGATCTCGATGACCATGACCGCGTCGCCGCCCGCCCGGCTGCGAAACACCTGCATGGTGGCGATATTTACCTGTTGCATGGCCAGCAGGCTGGTCACCTGGGAAATGACGCCCGGCTGATCGTGATGGGACACCACGAGCGTGTTCTGCGTGCCCGAAAAATCCACCGCCAGGCCGTTTAGACGCCTTACGCGTATCGCGCCGCCCCCCACCGAGGCCGCCTCCATGCTCAGACGCTCGCCGCCTTCGCCCTCGGCCTCGATTCTGACGGTGTTGGGGTGCGCGTCTTTTAGCTCGATCTCTTCAAACGAAAAATCCAGTCCCGCCTCGCGCGCCAGGCGCAAGCTGTCGCTGAGCCGCACGTCGTCCACCGGCATATCCAAAATGCCGGCGATCAGCGCGCGGTCGGTGCCGTGGCCGCGGTAGGTGCGCGCGAACGAACCGTGCAGATACAGCCTGACGCGCGCGGGCCTGGCGCCCAGCAGGCGCCGCGCTATGCGCCCGATGCGCGCCGCGCCCGCCGTATGCGAGCTGCTCGGCCCGATCATGACCGGGCCGATGATGTCAAACACATGCACCGCGTTTCCTCCTTCCGTGCCCTAAAAGGGGGCCTGCGAATCGTCGTCCTGCGCGTCCACCACCGATACGTTTTCCCTGCCAAACACGTCGAACACCTGAGAAAGCGCCTTGCCCGCGTCCGCGCTTTTTTCGGTTGATGCGCGTTCTTTTGCGCCCTCCAGCGCCACGCGCGCGCGCACCGCGCGCCCAAACGCGCCGCTTAGCAGTTCTTCCAGGTTGTCCTTTTTTCGCTCCAGCATCTGAAAGTACATGACCCATTTGCGCGGCACGCGAAGCGTTATTACGTCCCCCTCCATGCCGCCAAATTCCACCTTGTCCAGCACCGAATAGAGCATTTTATTGGATGTTTGCGCAAGCTGCTTCGCCTTTTCCCAGCCCTGGAGCGCTTGGGAAGGCGGATCGGAGGCGGCGGCCGCTTCCTTTGCCCCGGCGGGCGGCTTGCCCGCCTCGCGGCTCGGCCTGCGCGGCGCTTTTTCGCCGGGGGCCGCCGCCCCGGGCGCGGCGCGCGCGGGTAAAGCGCCGGAGGCAAGCGCCTTTTCCAAAAGGGCCACGCGCTCCTCCAGCGCGGCGGCGGAACGTTCCCGCTCCGGATGGCAGGCGCGCACCGCGCACAATTCCAGCACGGCGCGCGGCCGGTCGGCCCACTTCATATCGGCCTGGGCGTTCATAAACAGCTCCATAAGCCGCTCCAGCTTTTCGCGCGGGGCGAGGGCGGCCTGTTCGGTTAAAAGGCGGGCGTCCTCGGACGTACATTCGAGCAGTTCGCATATCTCTCCGGGCGCGATGCCGGCCAAAAGCAACGCGCGCATGTGGGCGGTAACTTCGCGCGCGAACGCCGCCGCGTCGCCCCCCTCGCGGTCCAGCCGCCCGATCAGCGACAGCGCGCGCGCGGCGTCCGACTCAAGCAGCGCGCGCGAAAATTCAAACACGAACTCCGGATCGGACGCGCCCAGCGCCTGGCGCACGCTTGCGGCGTCCAGCCGCCCGCCGCCGTAGGACAGGCACATGTCCATCAGGCTGATGGCGTCGCGCATACCGCCTTCGGCGGCGCGCGCGATGGCCTCCAGCGCGCCGGGTTCGGCCTGCGCGCCTACGCCGTCAAGTATTACTTTGAGCCGGCCGGCGATCGCGTCCAGGGGAATGCGCCTGAAATCATAGCGCTGGCAGCGCGAAAGCACGGTGGCGGGCAACTTCTGCGGCTCGGTGGTGGCCAGTATGAACACCGCGTGCGCGGGCGGCTCCTCCAGCGTTTTCAGCAGCGCGTTAAACGCGCCGGTAGAAAGCATGTGCACTTCGTCGACGATATACACCTTATATTTGCCCACGGTGGGCGGGTATTTGATTTTATCGCGCAAATCGCGTATCTCGTCCACGCCGTTGTTGGAGGCGGCGTCGATTTCTATAACGTCCATATTGTTTTCCCGGGAAAGATTTACGCAGGCATCGCACGCGCCGCAGCTTTCCCCGTCTTCGGGATGTTGGCAGTTGATCGCGCGCGCGAAAATTTTGGCCGCGGTGGTTTTGCCCGTGCCCCGGCTGCCGCAAAACAGATAGGCGTGGGCGACGCGCCCGCTCTGGATCTGGTGTTTGAGCGTGGTGACGATGGGCTCCTGTCCCACCATATCGCAAAATCGCGCGGGCCGCCACGACCGGTAAAGCGCCTGATACGCCATAGACGCAC
The DNA here is from genome assembly GCA_963929805.1 of uncultured Eubacteriales bacterium. Lineage (GTDB taxonomy): Bacteria > Bacillota > Clostridia > Christensenellales > Aristaeellaceae > CAWVLE01. The sequence continues at coordinate 4,141 of CAWVLE010000145.1, forward strand.
ACCTCCCATACACTATATAATAATCCAATTCTTTAAGATTCACAAGGAAAAACAGGGTTTTACATCAAGCTAAAACTTTTTTTGCCCTGAATGTGATATAATGTCCCAGGTTCCACCGTATTCGCGGGCGCGCGCGGCGCGCACGCACGCCGTTTTTCCGGCATTGCTCTTTTGCATGAAAGGGGTTTTTGCATCTTGAAGCGCATCATCCTCACGGGCGGCGGCACCGCCGGCCACGTTACGCCCAACATCGCGCTGATCCCCTCGCTTCGCGCGCAGGGTTGGGACATTCACTACGTGGGCACGCAAAACGGCATAGAGCGCGGCCTGATCGAGCCGATTGAGGGCGTCACCTATCACGCGATTTCATCGGGCAAGCTGCGCCGCTATCTGGATATAAAAAATCTGTCCGATCCTTTCCGCGTGGCGGCGGGCGTGTTTCAGTCGGCCGGGCTGATGCGCAGCCTCAAGCCCGATATCGTCTTCGCCAAGGGCGGCTTTGTGTCGGTGCCGGTGGTATACGGCGCGGCGCTTAACCATGTGCCGGTGCTTTTGCACGAATCCGACATGACCCCCGGCTTGGCCAACCGCCTGTGCGTTCCTTTTGCGAAAAAGCTGCTGTGCACCTTTCCCGAGGCGGCAAAGCTGGCGGGCGAAAAGGGCGTACACGTGGGCACGCCCCTGCGCGCCGAGCTGTTTTCGGGCCGGCGCGACCAGGCCCTGGCGCGGTTTGGCTTTGACGGCAGCCGGCCGGTATTGATGGTGACGGGCGGCTCCAGCGGCGCGCAGTCGATCAACCGGGCGCTGCGCGCGGCGCTTGGCGATTTGACCAACTGTTTCGACGTATTGCACCTGTGCGGCGCGGGCAATCTGGAAGACGCGCTGGAGGGCACGCGCCATTACTGTCAAATTGAGTATTTAAACGAGGAGATGCACCTGGCCTACGCGGCGGCGGACGTGCTGATCTCGCGGGCCGGCTCCAACACCGTATGCGAAATACTGGCGCTTAACAAACCCGCGCTGCTGATCCCCTATCCCACCTCGGCCAGCCGGGGCGACCAGGTGCTTAACGCCCAGTCCGTGGCGGGGCGCGGCCTGGCCCGGCTGCTTATGCAGGAGGATATGACGCCCCAGTCGCTGACCGAAAACGTGCTGGAGGTCTACAAAAACCGCGGCTCGCTCATCGACGCCATGGAAAAGGAAAAGGCGGCCGACGGCGTGAAGAACGTGCTAAGCTACATCGATCAATACGCGCTTAAGCGCGGCTAAATCCAGAAAAAACATACGAAGGGAACGGTGCCCCAAATGGACCGGGCGCTGCTGGCGCGCAGAAACGCCGCTTTGATGGTGTTGGAAGGATCGCTTTTCTGGGCCGGGCTGGCCTTTTTGCAGGGCGACACGGTGGTTTCGCGCTTTATCGATATTACCACCGGCTCCATCGCGCTGGCCGGGCTGGCCGCCACGCTGCGTTCGCTGATGCCCATCGTGGGCCAGTTTATCGGGGGCATGTTCATACATAAAGTGCGCGTGCACCTTAAGGCGCTTCGGCTGCTGGGCTTTTTGTGCCGGCCGCTGATTCTGCTCATGGTGCCGCCGCTGCTTTTGGGGCTGGAAGGGCCGGCCGCCGCGTGGGCGCTTTTGGTTATCTACTCGGCGCTGTTTTTCCTGGACGGATGGGTGGGCCTTTTCTGGACGGAGATCTGCTCGCGCACGCTGCCGCTGGCCAAGCGCGGCGAGGTGGTATCGCTTCAGCAGACGTTCAGCGGCCTGGCCGGGCTGGCCGCCGGCTTTATACTAAGCGCCATTTTGGGTTCCGCTCTGCCCTTTAAGCTGCAATACTCGGTAATTTTTTCCATCTGCGGGGCGCTGCTGATTGTGGACGCGGTGGTGTTGTGCCTGTTTGGCGATTTGCCGCACCCCTCCTGCCCCGAGAAGCCGGCGCCCAATCCCCTGTTTTACATCCGCAGCCTGCTTACGCTTTTTAGGCGCGACCGGCCCGTGCGCGAAATTCTCTACGCGCGCGCGCTTTACCTGCTCACGCTGATTTCCGCGCCCATCAACCTGGTATTCGGCCGCACGATGGGCGGCCTGAGCGACGCGCAGTTGGCCGCGCTGGTGTTCATGCCGGTAATCGGCCAGACGGTCGCGGGCGTGCTGTGGGCGCAGGTGTGCCGCCGCCTGAGCTATCCGGTGATGATGCTCATGGCCGAGGCGCTGGGCGTCGTGTGCGCGCTTATGAATTTTGCCTGCTTTTTCATGGCCGCGGCGGGCCTGCCGGTAATGCTGCCGCTGTCGGCGACCATGGCGCTGATCGCGCTCAATACGCCGGCCTACACCGGCTTTGCCCAGCAGATGATCGCCATCGTGGACGAGGTAAACCGGCCGGCCTATATCGTAATGAGCGGGCTGATTATGGCCCCGTTTTCCTTCGGCACCTATCTGGCCGGGCTGGTGGTGGAGCGCTTTGGCTATTTGCCGGTGTACGCGGCCATGCTGCTCTCCGGCGCGGCCGGGTTTTATATCGTATACCGCCGCGTTATGGGCGGCGGCCTGCGCGGCCTGCCGCCCGCCAAATCCGAGTAGGCAACGCCGCCCCGTCTTTTGCGCGGGGCGGCGTTTTTCGCCATAATACGCGGCGGGCCGCGCCAATTTTCAGGCGATGGGCCTGCGCAGCGGCTCGCCCGGTTTTCTGGGATAGGCGGCCGGCGTGGGCCGTATTTTTTTTACCGCCAGCAGCCTGTGGTCCCAGTCGCGGCCGGGGATGGCCACGCCGGTCAGGCGCGCCTCGCCGCCGCCCAGTTTTGCGATGGCCGCGCGCGCGGCGGGCAGTTCCTCCTCCACCGACGGGCCCTTATAGGCGATTACGCGCCCGCCCACCCGCACGAAGGGCAGCGTCAGCTCCATCAGCGTGGCGGTGGCGGCCACGGCGCGCGCGGCGGCCGCGTCGAAGCGTTCGCGATAGGCGGCCAGGCGCGCCGCCTCCTCGCTCCTGGCGTGTACCGCGCGCGCGTTAAGCCCCAGCTTTTCTATTACATCGTTTAAAAAATCCACCCGCTTGCCCAGCGAATCGAGCAGCACCACGCGCATATCCGCCCGCGCGATACTAAGCGGCACGCCCGGAAAACCCGCGCCCGTGCCCACGTCGATCAGGCTGTCTACCCCTTCAAAAAGCCCGGCCGCCAGCGGCGCGAGGCTGTCCAGGTAATGCCGGTCCACCGCCTCGCGCGCATCGTCCAACACGCGCGTAAGGTTCATGCGCCGGTTGCCCTCTTCCAGCATGCGGTGAAAGCAAACGAGCTTGTCGGCCTGCGCCTCGTCCAGCGCCACGCCCATCGCGCGCGCGCCGGATAAAATCCACTGTTTTATCATAAAATCCGGCCGTCCTTCATCCATTTTCTTCATTATATCACACATAACATTGCGTCGCCAAAACTAAACAAAAAATATACCGTAAAACAGGCAGGAATAGGACTCGGTTCGTCGAAATAGTGAAATTGTGTCAATCTGGATATTTATATATAAAAAGAAAGCTTGGAGGGATTCTGAATGAGTGTGGAACGCAATCTGCCCCTCATCCGTGAGCGCAGGCAAGCGATCATGAAGGGCGATCCCGCTCGCGCGGCAGAGCAGAAAAAGCTCGGCAAACTGACCGCGCGCGAGAGAATCGGCCTGCTGCTTGACCAGCAGAGTTTTGTCGAACTGGACGCGCTGGCCGGCCGCAACGGCGAGTGCGGCGTCGTCACCGGATACGGCCTGATCGAGGGCCGCAGCGTATACGTGTACGCGCAGGACTACACCCAGATGGGCGGCGCCGTGGGCGCGGAGCACGCCCGCAAGGTAATCAAGGTAATGGATCTGGCCGCGAAGACCGGCTGCCCGGTCGTTTCGATGATGGATTCGGCGGGCGCGCGCCTGACCGAAGGCGTGGACGCGGTGAACGCCTACGCGCAGATCGCCGCCAAGACGGGCGCGCTTTCGGGCGTGGTGCCCCAGATCTGCCTGGTAATGGGCCAGTGCGCCGGCAGCCAGGCGGTTATCGCCGCGATGAGCGACGTGGTTATCGCCGCCGGTTCGGCCCGCATGTATGTAAACGGCCCGCAGGTGGTATCGGCCAACACGGGTAAAAGCGTGACCGCCGAGGCGCTGGGCGGCGCCGGGGCGTGCGCGGCGTCGGGCATCGCGCAGCTGACCGCCGAGAGCGACGCGCAGGCCATCGCGCTGTGCCGCAGCGTAATTTCGATGCTGCCCGGCAACAACCTGGACGACGCGCCCATCGACCTGAACGCCACCGACGACGTAAACCGCGAGCTTACCGCCTACAACGCGGTGGAGCGCGTGGACGACGTGCGCGCGCTGATTGCGCAGCTCGCCGACGCCGGCAGCGTAATCGAGCTTTCGGCCGCTTACGCGGGCGAGATGATCACCGCGCTGTGCCGCATCGGCGGCGAGAGCGTGGGCGTCGTGGCCACCGACGCGCAAAAGGACGAGGGCGCGCTCAGCGTAGAGGGCTGCGCCAAGGCCGCGCGTTTCGTGGCGCTGATGGACAGCTTTAACATCCCCGTGGTTTCCCTGGTCGATTCGGTGGGCCTGGCCATTGGCTGCCCGCGCGCGCAGGGCAAGCTGGCCCGCGCCGCCGCGCTTTTGACCAGCGCGCTTAGCGAGGCCACCGTGGGCCGCGTGTGCGTGGTAACCGGCAACGCCATCGGCGCGGGCTACATGGCGCTGGCCTCCCGTCCGGCCGCCGACGTGGTATACGCCTGGCCGGGCAGCGTCATCGCGCCGCTGGCCGCCCCCGCTGCCGTGCAGGTGCTGATGGAGGAAAAATTAAAGGGCGTAGACGACGCGGCCGCCAAGCGCGACCAGCTGGAAAAGGATTATCAGGACAACGTGGCCGACGGCATCAACGCCGCCAAGGAAGGCTATGTGGACGACGTCATCGAGCCGGCCCAGACCCGTCAGCTGCTTGCCGCCGCGCTTGGCATGCTCGCGGGCAAGCGCGACGCCCGCCTGCCCAAGAAGCACGCGAACCTGCCGCTGTAACGGCCGGTCCGGAAAGGTAGGTATAGCCAGATGGAGAAATTGCTCTTTAGCTTAATCGTCATGGTGCTGGGCATGCTGATCGTGTTTGTAGGCCTTATTATACTAATCGGCGCGATCAAGCTGCTCTCCTGGGTGTTGGGCATTAAAAAGTCAGAGCCCGCCAAGAGCACGCCAGAGCCTGCGCCCGCACCCGCGCCCGCGCCCGTACCCGTAGTGGAAAGCGGCATCGACCCCAGATTGGTGGCGGTGATCATGGCCGCAGTCGTGGCGCAGGAAGGCTCCAACAAGGCGCTGGTTGTGCGCTCGATCCGCCGCGCGCCCTCGCTGTGGAAAAACACCGCGCGCCGCGAAAGCCTGAACTATTAAATATTTGATTTGACAAGTATTGAAAGGGGATAAATTCCATGCGTAGATTCCAGATTACGGTCAACGGCCAGGCCTACGAGGTCGAAGTTGAAGAAATCGGCGGCGCCGCCGCGCCTGCCCCCGCGCCCATTCCCGCGCCCGCGCCCGTAGCCGCCGCGCCTGCCGCGCCTGCCGCGCCCGCTGCGCCCAAGGCTGCCCCCGCGCCCGCTCCTGCGGCCGCCGCGCCCGCCGGCGCCGAAACCATTAAGTCGCCCATGCCGGGCACCATCATGTCCATCGCGGTTAACGCGGGCGACAGCGTGAAAAAGGGCCAGGTGCTTTTGATCCTGGAAGCCATGAAGATGGAAAACGAAATCATGGCGCCCCGCGACGGCGTGGTCGCGTCCGTCATGACCAGCAAGGGCGCGTCCGTCAACTCGGGCGACGCGCTGATCGCGCTTAAGTAAGCCTCGATCGTGATTTTGCCGCACAAAACGATTGATCGAGGAGGAACAAGCAAATGAACAGGCATACAATGGGCATGGCCTTTATGGCCCTGCTGCTTGCGCTTTTGTGCATTATTCCGCTAACGGCGTTAGGCGAAGCACAGACCGCCGCGCCCGAACCCGAACCCGCCGCCGATACGCAGGCGGTAAATGACAGCGCCGAGGCGCAAACCGCCGGCGACGCGCAGGAAAACGTCTACAGCATTGACTTTATGGAGTCGCTTTCCAATCTGTTCCAGTCCACCGGCTTTGTAGGCGGCGACTGGCGCAACTACGCGATGATCGTGGTAAGCTGCGTGCTGCTGTATCTGGCCATCGTGAAAAAGTTTGAGCCGCTTCTGCTTTTGCCCATCGCGTTCGGCATGCTGCTGGCCAACCTGCCGCTGGCCGGGCTTATGGATCACGAAACCTACAAGTATTTCGTTTCGATGGAGGAG
>CAWVLE010000146.1:0-2826 GCA_963929805.1 uncultured Eubacteriales bacterium
AAGGGCCGCCCCACTTTTTGTGAGGCGGCCCCTTGATTACGCGGCGTCGCGTTACAGGTTTGGATCAGATAAAGCTCAAAATGTACATCAGCACGAACAGCGCCGAGAGGATGTACATCAGGCCCGGAACTTCCTTGGCCTTGCCGCGGAACACCTTAATCAGCGTGTAGGAGATGAAGCCAAAGCCAATGCCGTCCGAAATGGAGTAGGCAAAGGGCATAATTGCCACGGTGAGGAAGCAGGGCAGCGCAATTTCCATATCGGTCCAGTCGATCTTGGTAACGCCCGAAATCATCAGCATACCCACGATGATCAGCGCGGGCGCGGTGGCGGCGCTGGGAATAATACCGGCAATGGGGGCGAGCAGCACGCTCAACAGGAACAACACGCCTACGACCACAGAGCTCAGGCCGGTGCGTGCGCCTTCAGAAATACCGGTGGAGGATTCTACAAAGGTGGTAACCGTGGAAGTACCCAAGCAAGCGCCCACACAGGTAGCAAGCGCGTCGGCGATCAGCGCGCGGTCGCCGCCGGGCATATTGCCGTCCTTATCCAGCATGCCGGCGTTTCCGGCGGTGCCGATCAGGGTGCCTACGGTGTCAAACATGTCACAAATTGCGAAAGTGACCACTGCGGTCAACAGCGGAAGCACGCCCAGGCTGAACAGACCGCCAAAGTCAAACTTGAACAGCGTGGGCATTAAGGAAATGCCTACGTTGGTGGCGTGGTCGGGCATCTGGGTAACGCCCATGGGAATACCAATCAGCGTAGTGACGATGATGCCAATGAAAATGGCGCCCTTTACCTTCCAGGCCATCAGCAACCCGGTAATAATCAGGCCGATCAGGGCCAGCAGCGCCGGGCCGGAGGTGATGTTGGCCAAGTCCAGCAGATTGTCGCTGGCGGATATGATGCCCGCGTTGAGCAGGCCGATCAGCGCGATGAACAGGCCGATGCCCGCGCTGATAGCCGACTTAAGCGGGGCGGGGATGGAGGCGATGATCTTGGAGCGCAGCGGCGAAATGGTGACGACCAGAAACAAAATACCCGACAAAAGCACGATGGTCAGGCCCTGTTGCCAGGTGTAGCCCATGCCCAGACACACCGTGTAGGTGAAAAAGGCGTTCAGGCCCATGCCCGGCGCCTGCGCGAAGGGGACGTTGGCCAGGAAAGCGGTCAGGAAACTGCCGATCGCCGCCGATACGCAGGTAGCAACCATAACGGCGGTAAAATCCATTCCCGCGCCAACAAGGAAGTTTGGGTTTACGAAGATGATGTAGGCCATGGCAAAGAAAGTCGTGATACCGCCAATGATTTCCGTGCGTACTGTGGTTCCATGCTTTTTCAAATCAAACACGAAAAACCCCCCAAGCGTATAAAAATTAGTTACGCAATTAAATTGTACGGTTTCGGAAGGTACATGTCAAGCCATTTCGTCAAAAAAATGTCACGATTACGCCAACTTTATACCCCGTTTCCGGCGCGCCGTCCGTTAGCGCGCCGCCCAGCCTATCCGCGAAGGTTTTCAGCCCGGCCAAACAGGCGCGTGAACAGGTAAGGCCACAGCCCCATGGCGAAAAAAGCGATCAGCGCGTAACGCGTAAACCCGCCAAAGCGCAGCCCCAACGCGGCGTTGAGCAAAGACTTTAACGCCATCAGCAGCGCGACGGCCGCAATACCGCCCGCAAATTTTATCAGCTGCCGCGTAAACGGCGCGCGGGTAGAGAAATTTACCTTGCGCCGCTCGAACAGCCACCCCATAAGCATGCCTATTGAACCACCCGCGGTTTTGAACACGTCGGCGGTCAGGGTTTCATCGGTTCCAGCGGGATAAGGCTTTACCAGCGCGTATATCACCGCCGCCAGGCAGAACGCTACGCCCGCGGCCGCCAAAGGCGCGTCCGCGGCCGGTTTCCGCCGCAAAACCGACGCGCACCAGGCGGTGAGCGCCATCACCAGCGCGCCGGCCGCCAGCGAAACAGCCACGTCCTGCGGCGTGTGTACGCCCAGGTACATGCGGGAAAAGCCGACCAGCAACACCAGCAGCGCAAACAGCGCGCTGACCAGGCGCTTTTTGCGAAACCATACGGCCAAAGAGCCATAGCTGGCCACCGCGTCGGCCGTGTGCCCGCTGGGAAAGGAATAGCCCGTCGCCGTCTTTAGCGCCTGCGGCACCGGCTTAAGCCGCGCGTCGCGCAGAAACGGGCGCTTAACGCAAAAGGTAATTTTAAGCAGCTGGTTGAGCATAAAGCCAAAAAAGAAATTGAAAATCATAAACTGGGCCAATCGCTTATTCAAGCACCAGTACAGCGCGCAGATCAGCGCGATGAGCACGGCCTCCTCGCCCAGCTTTGTCACCGCCAGAAACAGCGCGTCCAACGCCGGCGTGCGCATTTTTTCCAGCCACAGCAAAAACTCTATATCCATTTACGCGTTTAACCCTCCCCTGCAAAAATTGCCGCCGTCCGGCGCGTTAGTCTCGCGGCCAGGGTTCAATGCGCTCCGCGCGCACCATGTAGGCCCGCCGCGCGCGCCGGGCCAGGGGCGCGTCGCTGCGTGAATCGGAGTAAAAATCCTCTATGCGCGCGTCGGGCAATTCCCTGTCCAGGCGGCGCGCTTTTTCCTCGCCGTCGCAGTTAAGCCCGTCGTATACCCCGGTGCGGCGATCCACCCTGGAGGCGATCAGGCCGCTCACATTCAGTTTATTAAGCGCCGGACGCAGCAAAAACTCGGGCGAGGCCGAAATGATCACATCGTCCGCCCGGCGCTGTTTTAGGTAGAAAGGCTTTATACGCGCCATATGTTTTTCCCAGAAATCCTCCACCG
>CAWVLE010000147.1:0-4235 GCA_963929805.1 uncultured Eubacteriales bacterium
GTTTTCGGACGGCCGGGCCCGGGTACACGACACCCTTAAGGATTACATTGCCACTTGCGAGGACGAGCTTCGCCGCCGCCTGGAAGCGACCGGCGAAATTGAGGTTATTGCGTCCGAAAATCAGGTCTGCACAAACGACCTGGCGCAGCGCTCGGCGTTTGCCCTGCTGGCCGGCAAACCGGACGCATGCATATTCAACGTGCCTGTCTTTGCGTTTCCAAATTTTGCCGCCATTGCGGCGCGCGCGCTTGAGGGCGTACCGCTGCTTGCGTATTCGCCCGCAAACGCCAGCTATCCGGGGCTTGGAGGCTTACAGGCGGCGGTGGGTATGATTCGCCAGGCGCTCGGGCAATGCGAAAAGGTTTGGGGCGCGCTTGAGGACGAAGCCGTATTTGGAAAAATTATGGATTTTCTGCACGGCGCATATGCGGTTTCCCGCCTAAAAGGGCAGGTGTACGGTCTTTTTGGCGGGCGAAGCATCGGCATGGGTTCTGGCGCGGTATCCCCCGACGTGTGGATGAAGCAGTTTGGCGTGGATATTGAGCACATCGATCAGATGGAAATACTGCGCCGCGCAAATCTGGTTCCCCCCGAACAGACGGAAAGGGCGCAGGCCTGGCTGGAAGAATTCATGGGCGCCGTTGCGTACGACGGACAAAAGCTTACGCCCGAATCGCTGCGCATGCAGATAAACTGCTACATCGCGCTAAAGGAACTGATCGGGGAACGCGGCCTGTCCTTTGTCGGGGTAAAATGCCATTACGATTTAAGCGAGTACTTTGTAACCCAGTGCCTGTCCGCCGCGCTGTGCAACGATCCGTACGACTGGGATGGGGCAAAAGAGCCCGTCGTTTTCGCCTGCGAGGCTGATTCGGACGCGGCGCTTACCATGCAGGTGCTCAAGCTGGTTTCCAATCTGCCGGTCCTTTTTATGGATTTCCGGCACTTTATGAAAAACGAAAACCTTTTTACCTTTTGCAATTGCGGCGCCTGCGCCACCTGGTATGCGGCAAAAAGCGCGCAACCGGCGGAGAACCTGCGGCGCGTCGCCCTGTGCCCGGTTATCCCCAAGTACGGCGGAAACGGATGCCATGTGCAATTTATGGCCGCTTCCGGCCCCATGACTTTTGCGCGCATGACCCATCAGATGGACCGCTATGTCATGCAGGCGTTTGAGGGCACGTTTGAAACTTTACCTCCGGAGCGGATGCGCGAAACCTGCGCGGCCTGGCCTCACGGTTACGCCTCGGTGCGCTCCGATCCGATTGCGTTGCTGGATCGCTTCGCCAGCAACCATATCCACGCGGTAAGCGGCGCCCATTTAAACGCGCTGCGCGCGTTTTGTAAACTGACAGGCGTGGAATTTGAAGCGCTGTAGCCGGAAAGCGCAACATGTCCGGCGATACGGGCCTGTTGTGCTTTTTTGCCTTACTGCTTGAAACGTTTCACGCCGAGGGGAGAAAACAGATGAAATTATCGGTAGTAATCGCTGGCGCCGGCGCGCCGGATTGCGCCTTTGTCGTATGGCGCGGCTTTAAAGCGTCGATTGACAAAGCGAGGCGTTTTGGATACCAGGGAGTAGAGCTGGCGCTGGGCAGCGCGCGCGACATAGACCAGGCGGATCTGGACGAACAACTGCGGACGCACGGCCTGTGCGCCAGCTGCATAAGCACCGGGCTTACGTACGCCCAAATGGGGCTATATATGACCCATCCATCGGTTGAGAAAAGAAACGAAATTGTCAATGTCTTTCGCGGCCTGGTATTACTTGCGGAAGACAGGGGCGGATTTATCAACGTAGGACGGGCGCGGGGATTTATCGCGCCCGATCAGACGCGCGAACAGGCGCGGGATTTGTTTTTAGAGTGCATGGAACAGATTCTCCCCTTTGCCAAGGCGCACGGGGTAACCATATTAATTGAACCCGTCAACCGCTACGAGAGCAATTTTATTAATAGCGTAGACGAAGCGGGAGAAATTTTGGCCCGGCTGCCGTACGAAAATACCGGCATCATGGCCGACCTGTTTCACATGAACATTGAAGACGACAGGATCGGCGATTCGCTTCGCCGAAACGCAAACCGGGTAAAATACATTCACATTGCCGATTCCAACCGCCGCGCGCCGGGACAGGGGCACATAAACTTTGATGAGATACTGGATACGCTGATTGATATCGGCTATGACGGATGGCTCAGCGCAGAGGTTTTGCCCGGCGCGAACGCGGACGAAACCGCGCTGCTTACGGCAAAATTTATGCGCGCGCGATTGAATAAAAGGGGGGCGCTGTCATGAGTCGGGAAGCGGATCTGCTGCGGCTTAGCGTGCTTAAGATGGGGCGGCTGGCCGGCAGCGGACATATGGGGGGCAGTTTTTCATGCGCCGAGATATTAAACGTGCTGTATGGGCGGGTACTCAGGCTGGACCCCAAACGCCCGGATGCGCCGGAGCGCGACCGGTTTGTATTATCCAAGGGACACGCGGCGCCCATGCTGTACGCCTGCCTTGCCCGGGCGGGGTTTTTTCCGGAAGAACTGCTGTGGACATTGCGCGATCTGGGCAGCCCGTTGCAGGGGCATCCATGCATGTTTAAATTACCGGGCGTGGATATGTCGACCGGTTCTCTTGGGATGGGCCTTTCCGTAAGCGTGGGCATGGCGCTGGCGCTGCGCGGTACGCGCGCCCATGTATATGTGCTGTTGGGCGACGGCGAATTGCAGGAAGGACAAAACTGGGAAGCCTTTATGTCCATGCGCGCCTTCAGCCTTACAAATCTTACGCCCCTTATAGATCTTAACGGCGTACAGCTGGACGGCACTACGGCTGAAGTTCAGCCGGGCCAGACGCCCGTGGCAGACAAGCTGCGCGGTTTTGGCCTGCGGGTTTTTGAAACAGACGGGCACGACGAGGCGCAGATCGAGCGCGCGCTGCGCGCGGCAAAGGATTGCGCGCAGCCGCGCGCGGTAATCGCCCATACGGTCAAGGGCAAAGGCGTGTCCTTTATGGAAGGACAGGCCGCGTGGCATGGCAAACCGCTCTGCCAGGAGGACTACGCCGCCGCATGCGCGGAAATTGAAAGGAGGCTTGCGCAATGAGTAAAACCATGCGCCAGGTGTTTGGCGAGGCGTTAATCCGCTTTGCCGGCGAGTTCCCCAACATGGTCGTGCTTGACGCGGACGTATCCTCCAGTACGCAAACCAAACTTTTCCAGGCCGCGCATCCCGACCGCTTCTTTAATTTCGGCATCGCCGAGGGCAACATGGCCGCGGCGGCCGCGGGCATGGCCAGCTGCGGGCTGACGCCGGTCATATCCACGTTTGCCTTTTTGCTGTCGGTTCGGGCAATGGACGCGATTTATTCGTTGGCCGCGTATAACAATCTCAACGTTAAAATTTGCGGCGGATATGCCGGCCTTTCAGATTTTGCAGACGGGGCGAGCCACCAGGCGATATGCGATATCGCCATTATGCGCGCCGTTCCCCACATCCATGTACTTGCCCCGTCGGACGAGGAAAGCACCGTGGAGGCGGTTCACGAAATGCTGGCCGCAAGCGGCCCGGTTTATTTGCGGCTTTCGCGCGACGCTGTAAAAAGCCTGCACGGCGGCGAGGCCGGCGTAGGCCTGGGCAAGGCGAATCTGTTGCGCGATGGAAGGGACGTAACAATAATTACCACCGGCACGACGCTGGACGCGGCGCTGCAGGCGCGCGATTTGCTGCGGGCCGGCGGGATCGACGCGGCCATACTGGAGGCAATCAGCGTAAAGCCGCTGGACGAGGCGGCCGTTTTGCGCATGGCGGAAAAAACCGGCCGCCTGGTCACGCTGGAAGAGCATACGGTAAACGGCGGTTTAGGCGACGCCATATGCGCAGCGGTCTGCGCCGCGCGGCCCACGCGCGTATGCAAAATCGGGCTAAACGACATTTTTGGACAGAGCGCGCGCAGTTACGCCCAGCTTATGGCGGCCTATGGTCTGGACGCTGCGGGCGTTGCGCGGCGGGTAAAGGCGTTTTTAAGCGAATAAAATGCGCGCTGCCCTGCCTGTCGGGGAAAAGGCGATTGTACATAGGCCGCGGCCGCTTGGCCTGAACGCGGATTTATGTTTTTTGACGCGAAGAAGAAAAGACAAGTCCACGCCATGAAGTTCTCCCCCTTGACAGCGCGCGGCGCAGGCGCTACAATGTAGGCAAAGTGAATATGATCGGCTGATGAATCCGGGAGAGACCGCGCCGCGG
>CAWVLE010000148.1:0-5474 GCA_963929805.1 uncultured Eubacteriales bacterium
AATCCGGCGACATGCGCGGCGGATTCGTGCGCCTTGCGCAGCAAGGCTTCCTTACGCTGTTTCCCGCCCGGGAGCCCTTTGGGGGCGAGAGGGAAACAGCGCTAAACATTCGAAAAAGGACGCCGCAGGCGGACTTTTTCGACACACGAAGGGGCGCGTCTAGCGCCCCTCGATGCCCAGCGAAATCAGCATGGCGCGCGTAACGCGCTCCATGTCCCCAGCCGACAGCCGTCCGATACGTATATTCAGGCGGTGCTTATCCAGCGTGCGTACCTGTTCGGCCAGCACGACCGAATCGCTTTGCAGGCCGTTTTCTCCGGCGCGAACCTCCACGTGGGTGGGCAGGCGCGCCTTGCCCAGGCGGCTGGTTACCGCCAATACGATCACCGTGGGGCTGAAGCGGTTGCCCACATCGTTTTGCACCACCAGCACGGGGCGCACGCCGCCTTGTTCCGAACCGGTCACGGGGTCCAGATTCGCGCTGTAAAGTTCTCCCCTTTCTATCATGCGACCACGCTCCGATCGCGTCCGGCGCGCTTAAAACGCGCGCCGGCCAATGCATACTATGCGTTTCGGCCCATTTTGGCGCGTATCCGCCCATATGCGAGCGTACTTTTTAACCCCAAGTACATATTTATATGGTAGGATTACGGTATGGGGCCTGCGATAGCCGCGGCCCGGTGATGGAGGGCTGTATGAGCAGCGAAATGTATACGCTTATCGCGCTGGCGGCGCGTTACTGGTTTGCCGGTTTGATGTTGCTTATTGTGTTTCGCGCATGGCGCGTAACCGTGGTTGACAACCGGCGCGCCCGCATCCTGCGCGAATGGACGCCGGAAACCGGGTGCGTCGGCGAAATGCTGATTAATCCGGGCGGCAAGCGCCGCCTGCGCGTGCCCATTCCGCAGGAGGGCGTGCTGGGTTCCTCGCGCAAGGCCGACATTCGGATTAAATACGCGGGCGTGCAGCCCATGCACGCCCATATCGAGCAGCGCCGCGGCGGGCTGCTGGTGCGGCCGCTGGGCAAGGCCACCGTAGCGCTGGGCGAGGGCGCCTTTACGGGCGATACGCTATTCGCGCGCGACGGGGACGTGCTGTTGATTGGCAAGCTGCGTCTGCTGGTGGTGTTATTTGAGCCCAACGCCCAGGAAGAGGACGCCGGGGACGAGGAGGACGCGGCCTTCTTCCCCGGCGAAAGAAACGGCGAGGACGCGCAGGAGGACGCCGGGGAAGATTACGACGAATTTTTTGACGAGGATGCGTTATGGGGAAAAGACCGAAAATAGATTCCAGCCTGTTAAAGGGCGTGGTGCTGCGCTCCAACACCACGTTGCTTATGAGCTCGGTAATGCTGTTCCAGTTTACCGGCATGCTCATTTTGGCTTTTAAATCGGAAACGCTGGATGTTCAGGCGTTGGCCATGGCCCTGGCCCTGCCGGCGGCGACCTATCTGGTCATGAACATTTTTTCCAAGATTTGGCCCATTGACCGGGCGCTGCTGCTTATGACCCTGTTTTTGTGCTCCATCAGCCTGGTGACCTTACAGGATATCGCCAAATCTTCCGTCACGCCCTTTAATCAGGCTATGTATTGCCTGGCCGGGTTGTTTGTTATGGCGGCAGCGATAGAGTTTATACGGCGGTTGCGCGCGTGGGAAAAGTGGATCATTCCCGCCTGCGTGATTACCTTTTTGCTTCTGGCGGCGCCCATGGTAATCGGCGAGGAAAAATACGGCGCTAAGAACTGGATCGCGCTGTGGGGCGATTTATCCGTGCAGCCTTCGGAATTTGGCAAATTTTTGCTTATCCTCATACTTGCGGCCGCCTTTGAGGGGCGTCCGCGCTTTAAAAAGTGCCTGCCGCCCATATTGTTCGCCGGCATGCTGTGCGCGCTGTTGCTGCTGGAGCACGATCTGGGCGCGTTGCTTATCTATTATTTGACCACGGTGGCGCTTTACTACGCGGCAACCTCCAATCTGATCCTCACGCTGAGCGGGCTGGGCCTGGGCGGCGTGGGCGCGGTTGTCGCGTATAAGCTGTTCCCCTATGTGGCCAAACGCGTGGAAATGTTTCTCAATCCCTGGTCGGATCCGCTGGATAAGGGCTGGCAGATCATCCAGGCGCTGATCGCCATCAGCTCGGGCGGCGCGCTTGGCATGGGGCTGGGGCTGGGTTATCCGCGCAACATTCCACTGTATCACTCCGATTTTGTGTTCGCGGCGATCAGCGAGGAATTCGGGCTGATCTTTTCGCTGGGGCTTTTGGCCGTATACGTGCTGATCGTCATGCGCGGCGCTTCCATCGCCATGAACGCGCGCACCAGTTTTCACGCGCTGACCGCCTTTGGCGTGGTGACGCTTATCGCCCTGCAAACGCTCATCATCGTGGGCGGCAATATAAAGCTGCTTCCGCTAACCGGCGTCACGTTGCCGCTGGTCAGCTCGGGCGGTTCCTCCATGGTCAGCATGATGGGCTGCATGGGGCTGCTGCTTGGGGTGTCCTCCATTAACGCAAGCGACGAGGCGGACGATCTAATCCGCATGCAATGGAGGGAGGCGCAGCTATGAAGCAGATGCGGCGCGCCATGCGCGTCATTTCGCTGTGCCTGCTGCTCGCCTTTTTGGGTACGGGCGTATATCTGGGGTACACGGTATTTTCCCAGGGCTCGCGTCTGGTGACCAACCAGTACAATTCGCGCATTTCCACCGCGAAAAAGAACACCTCCATGGGCGACATTACCGACCGGACCGGGCTGATACTGGCCACCACCGATCAGGACGGAAACCGGCAGTACGCCTCCAGCGAGGCCACGCGCCGCGCGCTTTCCCAGACCGTGGGCGACCAGATGAGCATGTCGGGCACCGGCGTGGAAACCTTCCACGCGGGCACGCTGCTGGGCTTTTCCGGTTCGATCATCGACCGCACCTGGCAGTTTCTAACCGGCGGCGAATACGTGGGCGACAATATACAGCTGACCGTTTCGGCGGAGCTTGCCACCTATATTTCCGAGCAGTTCCCCAGCGGAAAAGAGGGGGCGGTCGTGGTAATCAATTACGCCACGGGCGAAATACTGGCTATGGTGTCCAAGCCCGATTACGACCCGGCGCGGCTGCTCAGCCGCCAATCCGGCGCGGACGACACCGGTTCAGGCTATTTAAACCGCTGCTTGCAGGGCCGCTATACGCCCGGTTCGGTATTTAAAATCGTAACCCTGGCCGCGTCGCTTGATAACCTGCCCTCCGCCACGTCGAGCACCTACGTATGCGAAGGTTCGCGCCAGTTTGGCGACGGGAAGGTGACCTGCTTTGGCGGCACAGTGCATGGCGAAATGTCGCTGCGCGAAGCCTTTTCCAACAGCTGCAACGTAACCTTTGCCGCGCTGTCCACGCAGATGGGGGCCTCCGCGCTGATACGCGCCGCGCAGAACATGGGCTTTAACGACAACTTCAGTTTCCGCGATTTGATATTATATGAATCCAGCATTCCCACCGATTTGAGCGACACGAACGAATTGGCCTGGACCGGCGTAGGCCAGGGCCGGCTGTTGGTCACGCCGCTGCACATGGCCATGATCGCGGGCGCGGTGGCCAACGGCGGCGTAATGCGCGAACCGGTGCTGATTAAGCAGATAACCGGGGCCAGCGGTCTGGCCAAGCTGCGCTCCTCGGGCGGAGTTTATACGCGCGCGCTGAGCGAACAGACCGCGAGCGTCATCGGCACGTATATGCGCCGCACGGTCGAATCGGGCACCGCCACGAAAGCGGCGGTCAAGGGGCTGACCATATGCGGCAAAACCGGCTCGGCCGAAACTTCGGACGATAAAAGGGTGGAAACCGACGCCTGGTTTGTGGGCTATATCGACAGCGAGGAGACCCCCTACGCCATCGCGGTAGTGGTGGAGCAGGGCGGCACGGGCGGCAGCGTAGCCGCGCCGCTGGCAGCCAAAGCGCTTAAAAAGGCGGCCTCGCTCATCCTGTAGCGCGGCCGCGGCGTGAGGAATTTTGGTTAACCACTTGTGTCCGGCCCGGTTTTGACGTACAATAGTTTCAGGCTGTAAATCTTTGGGGGGAGGAGTTTTTCGCATGGACATTATGCAGGCCTTTTGGCTGGGGCTGGTTCAGGGGCTGGCGGAGTTTTTGCCCATCAGCTCGTCCGGCCACCTTTTACTGCTTCAAAGGATATTTGGCATATCTAACGATTCGGTTACGCTCGAGGTGCTTTTGCACATGGGCACGCTGCTGGCCGTTATCGTGGTTTACTGGCGCAGGCTGCTTAACATGATCCTGCACCCGCTCCAATCGGAACTATGGCTGTTGGTGGTGGCGACCCTTCCGGCGGTCGCGGCCGCGCTGCTGTTTGATTTTTCCGATGCCTTTGCAGGCGAATTCCTGGGGTTCTCTTTTCTGATCACCACGCTGATTTTGTGGTTAAGCGATTTGGTGGCGGGCGTGTCGTTCGAAACCAAGAAGGTCAAGTGGTACAACGCGCTGGTCATGGGCATTATGCAGGCCATAGCCATACTGCCGGGCGTATCGCGCTCCGGTTCCACCATAGCGGGCGGCGTATCCACCGGCCTTTCGCGCAAACGCGCGGCCGATTTCGCCTTTTTGATGTCCGTGCCGGCCATACTCGGCTCTCTGGTGCTGGAAATTGCCAGCGCGCTTAAAGGCGAGGGCGGCCTGGCTACATCGCTGGCCTCGGGCGACGCGCTGGCGCTGGCGGTGGGCGTGATCACCTCCGCCGTATTCGGTTTTATCGCCATTAAAACCATGCTGAAAATCGTGCGCCGCGTCAGGCTTACCTGGTTCGGGCTGTATACCGGCGTGTTGGGCGTGCTCATTTTGGTAGACCAGTATTTAACCCATATTTATTTTTAACGGTTGTTTTATGGTCCATATACGCCCGTGTGGGCAGACGGCTAAAAGCGCGGCGTTAGCCGCCAGGAACCCCTCTCAGTCTCGCTCCGCTCGACAGCTCCCCCACGGGGGAGCCAAAATGGGATGAGCGCCGTGCCCGACAACTCCCGAAGGGGAAAAGAGAGAGCCAAGGGGGTCGGGGCGGCGAAACCTTTCTTGCCGCTCCCAAGGGGAAGTCAGAGCGCTTAGAAAGCCTTGGGGACAAGGAAGCAAGCTTGCAGCCAAGGTTTCTTAATAACATTTTACATCGCCGGGGGCTTATCGCTCCCGCAAAGCGCGAAAAACGCCCCGCGTCCATATGGAAAGCGGGGCGTTTCTGTGCGCGTCGTTATTTTTATTCCTCTTCAGGGAAGACGAGCTCCAGTCTGCCAAGCGTCTCCTGCCAGGTGTCCGCCATCTCCTCGGCGTAGTCCACAGCGGTATCAAAGGCGTAGATGTAGAGGTAGGCGTCCGTGCAGACCAGCAGGGCGTCCCATTGCCGGGTATCCTCGTTTTGGCCTCTCAGCCATGAAAGGCGATAGGCCGGATAGGAGCCGAAGGTCTCCTCCTGAATGGTCAG
>CAWVLE010000149.1:0-9131 GCA_963929805.1 uncultured Eubacteriales bacterium
GCGCTCTGGCAGTATGTTTTGACTTTGTCAACATATTGAGCCTTGCGCAGCAAGGCTTCCTTACGCTGTTTCCCGCCCGGGAGCCCCGTAGGGGCGAGAGGGAAACAGCGCTTTACACTCGAAAAAGAACGCCGCAGGCGGACTTTTTCGACACACTGAAAAGCGTTCCCGCGCCTGGCGCGGGAACGCTTTAAAGTTTGCCGCCTCAGATAAGCGAATCAATGATCTCTTTCCAGTCTTCGTAGGAGCGGCTGCCCACGTAGGTGCCCAGCAGGTTGCCCTCGCCGTCTACAAACAGCGTGGTGGGGTAGGCGTACAGCGTGCTGAGCACGCCCGCGCGCGCCTGAGCGCCGGGCAACACGTGCTGGTAGTTTGCGCTTGTGGCTTCCACGATATCCTGGGCCAGCGATACCTGGCTTTCAACCGCGTTGCCCTCCGCGTCCTGGCAGTCGCCCACGACGCCCACAATTTTAAAGGCCGCGCCCGACTGTTCGTATTCCGCCGCCAGCTTGCCCAGATCGGGCATTTCCTCTATGCAGGGGCCGCAGAACGTGGCCCATACGTTAATCATGGTAACCCCGCCGGCTAAAATCAGATCGCTCGCCTCCGTGCCGTCCAGATTGGTTCCGTCCAGCACGACCTTGCCGTCATAGCCGTAATCGTCGGCCTGCGTGGCGCTGTATCCGGCGTATTCCGCCATGCTGATAAAGGATATCTCGCGCTCGGGCAGCGTCCTGGCGACCATCTCGTTAAACGGCTCCACCGCTTCCACGCTCTCCAGCAGCACCGCGTAGAGCATGCAATCGTCCTCTGCGCCCTGTTCGCGCAGGTCCGTATAGGTCTGCTCGCTGATGTAGGCGTAGCGGCGTCCCGGCTCGCCCTGATCCGCGGCCCAGCTTCCGGCGATGGGCAGGGTGCAGTTAACGCCGCCCGATAGCGAAAGCGCCAGCTCCGCGCCTTGTTCCAGCCCGTTTTCCTGCATGTACCAGTCGGGCAGGTATATGCCCGCGCCCGCCGACTGGCTTTCGTTTACCCAGTTGTCGTACTGCAAAATCAGCTGCCCGTCCTGGGTGTCAATTTCGCCGCACAGGTTGTAAGAGGTTATGCCTTCCAATGCGCATACCTTTTTCCAATCCTCGTAGGGGATTCCCTCCGTGCCGCCGATGATGGGGGCAAGCAGGCGATACTCAATGTCGTCGTCGCTCCAATCGACATTTTCCGCCAGCGCGGCCGCCGGGCCCATGCATACGCATAGCGCCAGCGCCAGTACGCATAGCCGGATAAGTAAATTTTGCTTCACGAAAAATCATCTCCTTTTATTTATTGGCCGAATGACGCCCGGCAAACGGCCTGGTTCGCTGTGTGTTGGCGAGAAATGGGTTATTAGGGGCCCCCTCTCCGGCCCGCCGCCGGGGCGGATGGATAGAAACAGCCGCTTTGTAGACGGATGGCGCGCGGCGCGGGTTCCATTTTTCCAAAAAGCGCGCGCCAGGCGGCGCCTGACGCGCGAAGGATTGCGTATGGTCAAGGCTATTTTCCGGCTTCCTCCATCAGCGCCACCGCGGCGGCCGCGTAACGGTCAAGCAGGGCGGCGGTCTGCGCCGCGCTGTCGCTGACCGCGTTGACGTACAGCTTGATCTTGGGCTCGGTGCCCGAAGGCCGCACGCAGATCCAGCCGCCGTCCTTCAGCTCGTAGTAAAGCACGTTGGAGGTGGGCAGGTTGGTGGGCGTGGAAACGCCGTTTTCCGTGCGCAGGCCGGTCTGGTAATCGCGCACGGCGGTTACGGGCGTGCCCGCGAAATCGGCGGGCGCCTGGGCGCGCAGCGCGCGCATCACGCGGCCGATCTTTTCGATGCCGTCCTTGCCGGCCACCGAGAAAGAGGCCACCTTTTCGCCGTAATGGCCGTATTTCTCAAACAGGCCCATCAGCGCGTCGTAGAGCGTCTTGCCCTGCTTTTTATAGAAGGCCGCGGTTTCGGCGATCAGCATGCAGGCGTTTACGCCGTCCTTGTCGCGCACGTCGGTGCCCGACAGATAGCCGTAGCTTTCCTCAAAGCCGAACACGAAGGTGTTCGAGCCGGTGTCCTCAAAGCGCTGTATGGTCTCGGCGATGAACTTAAACCCGGTCAGCACGTCTATGAGCGTCACGCCGAACGCGTTGCAGATGGCGCGCGCCATTTCGGTGGACACGATGGATTTGACCGCCGCGGCGTTGGCGGGCAGCGTGCCCTTTTCGCGGCGCTGGGTAAGTATGTAATCCAGCAGCAGGCAGCCGATCTGGTTGCCGCTGAGGATGCGGGCCTTGCCCTGCCCGTCCAGCACGGCGATGCCCACGCGGTCGCAGTCCGGGTCGGTGCCGAACACCACGTCCGCGCCCAGCTTCTTTTGCAGCTCCAGCGCCAGGGTAAAGGCGGCCGGGTCCTCCGGGTTGGGCACCTTTACGGTGGAGAAGTTGGGGTCGGGCAGTTCCTGCTCGGGCACCACGTACACCTGGGTAAAGCCGATTTCCGACAGGATGCGCCGCACGGGCAGATTGCCCGAGCCGTGCAGCGGGGTGTACACGATTTTCAGCTGGCCGCCCATCTCGCGCGCCAGTTCGGGGTTGACGCACAGCTTTTTCACCGCGGCGATGTAGCGGTCGTCCACTTCCTTGCCGATGTAGGTAAGCAGGCCGCGGTCCAGCGCCTCGCGCTCGGACATCTCCACCGACTCGGCAAAGCTGGTCTGATCGATCAGCTTCTGGATTTCGCCGGCGCGCTCGGGCGGCATCTGGCCGCCGTCCTCCCAGTACACCTTGTAGCCGTTGTACTGGGGCGGGTTGTGGCTGGCGGTGATGACGATGCCCGCGATCGCGCCCAGGTTGCGCACCGAGAAGGAAAGCACCGGCACGGGGCGCAGCGATTCGAACAGGTAGGCGCGCACGCCGGCGGCGCACAGCGTCAGCGCGGCCGAGCGCGCAAAGGTGGCCGAAAAGCGGCGCGAATCGTAGGCGATGACCACGCCCCGCGCGGCCCTTGCCGGGTCGCGCAATATATAGCTGGCCAGCGCGCGGGTAGCCCGGCGCACGTTGTAGACGTTCATGCGGTTCAGCCCGGCGCCCAGCACGCCGCGCATGCCGGCGGTGCCAAACGAAAGCGTGGTGTAAAAGCGGTCCTCTATCTCGCGCTCGTCCCCCGCGATCGAACGCAGCTCGTCCACCGTGGCCTGGTCGGTCGAAAAATCACGCAACCATTTTTCGTATTCCTCGCGGTATCCCATTCGCGCCCTCCCCTTTCTATCCGGCGGTCAGTCCGATGAGCAGCCGTTTTAACCGGCTTAAATGGTTTTTCTCCTGCCTTACAATTTCCGAAAAGGCCGTGCGCGCGGCCTCGTCGCGCGTGTTGGCGATCATTTCGGTATAAAACAAAATAGAGTCCTTCTCCGAATCGATGGCCGCTTCCAGTATCGCCTCGGGGCTGTTAAAGCCCTGGTTTTTGCCCAGATCCATCAGCCCGCCGGAAAACACCACTTCGGCGGCCACGGCCGAAAGATAGGCCGATACTTCTTCGTCGTAATAGCTCAGCGTCTCTTCCTCGTCGCGCGCGCCGAGCGCCAGGCTGCCCAGGCGCTCAAATTCGGCCGCGTGCAGCGCCTCTTCCTCCGCCAGGCCGTTTAGCAGCGCCACCGCCTCGCGGTTTTTGCTGATGCGCGCCGCGCGGCGGTAAAACGCCTCGCCCCGCTTTTCCATTTCGGCCGCGATGCGCAGCCCTTCCAGATCGTTAAAGCGTATCGTCTGCATGCGTACCCCCTTGCTTGCACAGACGCGGCCCTGCCGCGCCGTAATGCGCCCCGCGGCGCGCTTATCCACATTTTCCACAACCGAACGGCCGTTCCCTGTGGAAAAAGTTGTGGACAACCGCGCGCGGCGACGCGCGGCCGTCCGGCAACCTGTGTAAATCAGGCTTCCTTTTTGTTGATGTGGTCGTTGAGGTCCTGAACCAGCTTGTCCACGTCGATGCCGTGCACCATTCCGGCCTGTTCCAGGCTTTCGGCGGTGGCGTGCGGGCAGCCCAGGCAATGCATGCCATAGCTCATGAAGATGGGTACGGTGGTGCGGTCGATGGCAAGAACCTGTCCAATGCTCATGTCGCGGGTAATCATACGGAAAAACCTCCCATAAAAAAGTGTTGAAATAATGGATTAAACGGCAAAAACCGTTCGCGGCGGCTCAGATCAGCTTTTCCAAAAAGCGCACGGCTTTTTCGATATCGCCGTAGGGGTCGGCGCCCACCTCGCGCTCGATGGTGATAAAGCCGGTATAACCGGCCTGGTCAAGCGCGCGTATCCAGGCGGGGAAATCCACCTGGCCCTCGCCCAGCGGGGTTTCCAGGAAGCACTCCTCGATGCGCACGTCTTCGATGCCGCCGTCGGCGAAGAAGCCGTACACCGTTTCGGGGCCCAGGTATTTAAGCATTTTGCCGTCCTTGGCGTGGGTGTGAAAAATTTTGTCCGCCAGCACGGCCACGCCGGCGACCGGGTCCTCGTCCAGCACCATTTTCAGGTTGGCCGGATCGTAATTGACGCCCACGAAATCGGAGTGGATTTCGTCCAGAAAAGCGCGCAGCGTGACCGGGCGTTCGGGCCCGGTTTCGATGGCGATGCGGCAGCCGCACGCGCGGCCGTATTCGCCCAGGCGCGAAAGCGAGTTAAGCATGACCGCGCGGCGCGGCACGGATTTATCCTCGGGCACCACGCCGATGTGGGTGGTCAGCACGTCGCCGCCCAACTCGCGCGTCAAATCGAACATGCGCCGGGTTTCGTCCACGCGCCAGGCGGCCTCGCTTTCAAGTTCAAAGCCGTGCCCGCCCATATCGCCGCACATGGCGGCCAGCTTAAGCGCGTTGTCGTTAAGGCAGGCGGCCACGTCGCGGCGCAGCGCCGGCGTCCATACGTCCTTTACCGCGCCCCGGCCGCCCACGTAAATCTGCACCGCGCCCGCGCCCACGCGGCGGGCGGCCTCGATGCCCTTTATTACGCCCAATCGGAAAGAGTCCACCATTACGCCGATGCGATTCATAAAAGACCTCCCCGGGCGTTACTTTACGACGCCCTTTTTCAAAATGATATTGGCGTACAGCGCGCCCTCGCCCGTGGCCACCACGGCGTAGGCCTTTTTCGCCCGCTCATAGAAGGCGAAGCGCTCAACCTGCTCAAAGCGCGTGCCCGGCTCGTATTTTTCCACAATGGCGCGGTATTTTTCCCATACGGGCGGCGTGCCCACCGGGTCGCCCGGCACCACCTGCATCAGGGAAACCGGCGCCTCCACATAGGGATCCAGCGGGAAATAGCGCATGACGGCGTCCAGGATTTCGCACACGCCGTGCCCGTCCAGCCGCACCAGGCGCTGGGCCATGGAGGCGGCCGGGAAATTGCCGTCGCCGATGACCAGCTCGTCGCCGTGGCCCATTTCCATCATGATTTTAAGCAGTTCCGGGGTAAGCAAAGCGGGTATGGTTTTCAGCATGGCTTATGCACCTCTTTTTATAATTTGGGGGATGAGGATTCGAAAACAGGCGGGCAAAGAAAAGAAAGGTCACTCCTCGCTCGGGGCCTCGTTTTCGCCGGCGTCCTCTTCCTCTTCTTCGCCCGGCTCGAGCGCGATTTCGATCTTGCCCGCGCGGAACTCGTCGCGGATCTGCTGCTCGATCACCTCGAACACCTCGGGGTGTTCCTGGATGTATTTGCGCGCGTTGTCGCGGCCCTGGCCGATGCGCTGGTCGTTATAGGAATACCACGCGCCGCTCTTTTTAATGATGTCGCGTTCCACCGCCAAATCCAGCAGCGCGCCGTCGCGCGATATGCCCTCGCCGTATAGCATGTCCACTACCGCCGAGCGGAAGGGCGGGGCAACCTTGTTTTTAACAATTTTGATCTTGGTGCGGTTGCCGATGATCTCGCTGCCGTTTTTGATGGGCTCGCCCTTGCGCACGTCGATGCGCACCGAGGCGTAGAACTTAAGCGCCTTGCCGCCGGTGGTTACCTCCGGATTGCCGTACACCACGCCCACCTTTTCGCGCAGCTGGTTGATGAATATGGCCAGCGCGTTGGTTTTGGATATGATGCCGGCCAGCTTGCGCAGCGCCTGGGACATCAGCCGGGCCTGCAGGCCCACGTGGTTGTCGCCCATATCGCCCTCTATTTCGGCCTTGGGCACCAGCGCGGCCACCGAGTCGATGACCACGATGTCGATCGCGCCCGAGCGCACCAGCGCCTCGCAGATATCCAGCGCCTGCTCGCCGTTATCGGGCTGGGCCACGTACAGCTCGTCTATGTCCACGCCCAGCTTTTTGGCGTACACCGGGTCCAGCGCGTGCTCGGCGTCGATGAAGGCCGCGATGCCGCCCATCTTCTGCGCCTCGGCCACCACGTGCAGCGCAAGCGTGGTTTTGCCCGAGGATTCGGGCCCGTATATTTCTATGATGCGCCCGCGCGGCAGCCCGCCCACGCCCAGCGCAAAATCCACATGCAGGCAGCCCGTGGGGATCACGTCCACCTGCAATTTATTGGCGGCGTCGCCCAGCTTCATCACCGAGCCCTTGCCGAAATCCTTTTCTATTTTGCCCAGCGCGACGTCCAGCGCCCTTTTGCGCTCCTCGCCTATTTTGCGCATGACCGGCGATTTCTCGCCCTTTTTATCCGCTGTCATGAAAATCCTCCCGCGTTTATACTCTTTCATGTATTTTACCACAATTTTTATCACATTTCTACCGGTTGCGCGCGCTTAACAAAAATATGAACGCACGTTCGGCCGCGCGGGCGCTATACGCGCCGTTTACCCGCGCGTGATAGAGAATTTAAATAAGGGCGTGATAAAATAAAAAGTATGCGTTATAAACGCGGGATGGGGGAATGAGTATGAACCAGGCAAGCGCCTACGAGCGGATGGGCGTATCGCGGCCGGTGCTGGAATTTGGCGAGCGCATCCTTGCGCGGCTGAAGGACCGGTTTGACCAGATCGACGAGGTGGCCGAGTTTAACGCGCTGAAGGTGATTTGCGCCATGCAGAAAAACCGCGTGGCGGTTAACCACTTTGCCGCGACCACGGGCTACGGCTACAACGACGCGGGGCGCGACACGCTGGAGGCGGTCTACGCCGGCTGCTTCCACACCGAGGCGGCGCTGGTACGGCCGCAGATCACCTGCGGCACGCACGCGCTGGCGGTGGCGCTTAGCGCGAACGTGCGCCCGGGCGAGGAGCTGCTCTCGCCGGTCGGGCGGCCCTACGACACGCTGGAAGAGGTGATCGGCATACGCTCGTCGCCCTGCTCGCTGGCCGAAAACGGCGTAAGCTACCGCCAGGTGGATCTTTTGCCCGACGGCGGGTTTGACTTTGAGGGCATACGCCGCGCCATCAACGACAAAACCGCGCTGGTCACGGTGCAGCGCTCCAAGGGCTATCAGACCCGGCCCACGCTGTCGGTGGAGGCGATCGGCCGCCTGATCGCCTTTATCCGGGGCATAAAGCCGGATGTCAAGATCATGGTGGACAACTGCTACGGCGAATTTGTGGAGCGCGCCGAGCCCAGCGACGTGGGCGCGGACATGGTGGTGGGCTCGCTGATTAAAAACCCGGGCGGCGGCCTGGCGCCCATCGGCGGCTACATCGCGGGCACGCGCGCGTGCGTGGACCGGTGCGCCTACCGGCTCAGCGCGCCCGGCCTGGGCCAGGAGGTAGGCGCCAGCCTGGGCGTTTTGCCCGCCTTTTACCAGGGCCTGTTTCTGGCGCCCACGGTGGTGGCCTCGGCGCTCAAGGGCGCGATTTTCGCGGCCAACTGCTACGAGCGGCTGGGCTTTGGCGTGGTGCCCGACGGCAGCCAGTCGCGCCACGACATCATCCAGGCGGTCACGTTCGGCAGCGCGCAGGGGGTCGTCGCCTTTTGCGAGGGCATCCAGGCGGCCGCGCCGGTGGACAGCTTTGTGCGTCCGGTGCCCAGCCCCATGCCCGGCTATGACAGCGACGTAATCATGGCGGCGGGCGCCTTTGTGCAGGGCTCTTCCATCGAGCTGAGCGCCGACGGGCCCATCCGGCCGCCCTACGCGGTGTATTTCCAGGGCGGGCTTACCTTCCCGCACGCCAAGCTGGGCATACTCATGTCGGTGCAGCGCGTGCTGGACGCGGGACTGATCGAACCGGTACTGCTTACAAAAGAATAAGGGGGAAAAGAAGATGTGGTTTGTATTCGCGCTGATTACCGCGCTGTGCTGGGGCGGCGCCGATCTGTTTTACAAGCGGGGCTCCGATGAGGACGACCGCCTGAGCCACCTGAAAATCGTGGTCATGGTTGGCCTGGTAATGGGCATACACGCGGTGGGGTACATGATCGTAGAGGGCATATCGTTTCACCCGCTTTCGATGATTACCTACCTGCCGGTTTCCTCAATGTACATCCTTTCGATGACGCTGGGCTATGTGGGCCTGCGCTACATAGAGCTGTCGGTGGCCTCGCCGGTGCAAAATTCCTCCGGCGCGATTACGGTAATACTGCTCTACATCTTCTTTACTCACGAACTAAGCGCGCTGCAAACGGTGGCGCTGGTGCTGGTGCTGGGCGGCGTAATCGGCATCGCGCTGATCGAGAAAAAACAGGAGCATCGCGTGCCCGTCGCCAACGACCCGGACAAAAAATACCGGGTGGGCGTGCTGGCCATACTATTCCCCATACTCTACGCGCTCTTTGACGGGCTGGGCACATTCGCCGACGGCGTGTACCTGGACGAGATGCGCCTGATAAGCGAAAACGACGCGCTGCTGGCCTACGAATTTACCTTCCTGCTGTGCGGCGTGGTAAGCTATCTGTACATACGGCTTGTAAAAAAACAGCCCTTTAACCCGCTGCGCGAGCGCGACAAGGGCCTGGCGGCCATACTGGAAACCGGCGGCCAGTTCTTTTACGTATTTGCCATGGCGGGCAACGCCATTATCGCCGCGCCCATGATCGCCAGTTATTCCATCTTTTCCATACTGCTTTCGCGCCTGTTCTTAAAGGAAAAGCTAAGCCGCGGCCAGTACGCGGTCATTGTGGCGGTAATGGTGGGCATCGCGATGCTGGGCGTGGCCGAGGAACTGTAGCGCCGCGCGGGGCGGCGCGGGG
>CAWVLE010000150.1:0-3970 GCA_963929805.1 uncultured Eubacteriales bacterium
AATCCGCCGCGCATGTCGCCGGATTCGATTTAAAAATGGAGGGCTTCGGCCCTCCAAACCACCCGGAAGGGTTTTTTGACAGTCTGATTATAATGTGCTCTGCGAACAAGATCCAAATATAAGGAGATGTTACGGATGTCGACGGGATGGATGGATGAAACGATATGCGGACACTGGGGCGAGGAGCAGCCCGCGCCCTGCCACGCGGTAGTGCCGCCGCTGTATCTGAACTCCCTGCATACTTTTGATACGATAGAAGACTGCATGAACTTTAACGCCGACGAGGACAACGGCCAGTATACCTACGGCCGCGTATCCAACCCCACCGTGGCCCTGCTGGAGCAAAAGCTTAACGCGCTGGAAAGAGGCGCGGGCGCGCTGTGCTTTGGCTCGGGCATGGCGGCGATTACTTCCACGGTAATGCACTGCGTAAAGCCGGGCGGACACATCGTGGCGGTGCGCAACTGCTACGGCCCCGCAGCCCAGTTTTTTACCGCGCAGCTGCACGACAAGTTTGGCGTTGACGTCACCTTTGTCGAGGGCAGCGACGTGAGCGAATTTGAGCGGGCGGCGCGCAAGAACACCCAGCTGTTCTACCTGGAAAGCCCCTCGTCGCTGGTGTTTTCCCTGCAGGATTTGAAAAAGGTGGCGCAGCTGGCCAAGTCGCTGGGCGTAAAGACCGCCATCGACAACACCTGGTCCACGCCCATATTCCAAAAACCCATCACCATGGGCATTGATTTTGTCATTCACACCCTGTCCAAATACGTGGGCGGGCACAGCGACATCATCGGCGGCGCGGTGATCTGCGCAAGCCATGACGACTATCTGTCCATCCGCAAGGTGGAGCGCGAGCTGTTCGGCGGCATTCTGGGCCCGTTCGAGGGCTGGCTGGCCATCCGCGGCCTGCGCTCGCTGAACGCGCGCATGGCGGCGCATCAGGCCAACGCCATGGAAATCGCGCGCCGTCTGGCGGAACATAAAAAGGTGAAAACGCTTTACTATCCGGGGCATCCCTCGCATCCGCAATACGCGCTGGCCAAAGAGCAGATGAGCGGCTTTAGCGGCCTGATGAGCATCGTGCCCGATATGAGCTTTGAGCGCACCTGCGCCTTTGTAAACAAGCTGGAGCTGTTCCGGCGCGGATGCAGCTGGGGCGGATTTGAATCGCTGGTTATCGTCCCCATGCACGGCATGAGCGAGGAACAGGCGCGGGCCGCGGGCGGCGCGCGCAACCTGGTCAGGCTGCACGTGGGCCAGGAAAACGTGGAAGACCTGTGGCGCGAGCTGGACAGCGCGCTTAACGAGGCGTAAGCCGTTTACGCTAAGGCCGGGCCGGGAGCGAAGCGCCGCTCCCGGCCCGATTTGCGCGCGGGGAAAGGGCCGCCGCGCGGAAAAAAACAATCAACAAAAAATTTATGTTGAGAACTATTGACGAAAGAGGGGTTGTTTGCTATAATTATAGCCGTCGCTTGCGTGATCGTTTAGCGACCCCCATCGGGGTGTAGCGCAGTTCGGTAGCGCACGTGCTTTGGGAGCATGGGGTCGCAGGTTCAAATCCTGTCACCCCGACCAGTTGCGGCCTCTTGGTCAAGCGGTTAAGACACCGCCCTTTCACGGCGGTAACAGGGGTTCGAATCCCCTAGAGGTCACCATGCCAGGCGCACCGGCGTTGATAAAAATGTCGGTGCGCTTTTTCCCAGGCTGTGCCTGGCGCGGGCCTTTAGCTCAGTTGGTCAGAGCGGTCGGCTCATAACCGATTGGTCCGGGGTTCAAGTCCCTGAAGGCCCACCAATTGCAATTAAACGGGGCGGCGCTTTGCCTAACCGCAAATTAAATATGGTCCGGTAGTTCAGTTGGTTAGAATGCCAGCCTGTCACGCTGGAGGTCGAGGGTTCGAGCCCCTTCCGGATCGCCAATGTGCCCCTGTTTCAGGGGCATTTTTGCGTATCGGGCGCAGAAACGGAGGGGCCCCATGAAGGGCAGTATGCTGGTTTATCACGCGCTTAACATCGGCGAGGAGATGCTGCTTTGCGGCGCGGAGATCGGCCGCGTGGAGGACACCATCGCGCGCATTTGCCGCTCTTACGACGTAATCCGCGTAGACGTGTTTACCATTACCTCCACAATCAGCGTTACGGCCGTTACCCGCGACGAGGGCCCGGTTACCCAGACCCGGCGCATCATGGGCCAGTCCAGCGATATGGAAAAACTGGACCGGCTTAACAACCTGTCGCGCTATATCTGCCAGCACAGGCCCGAATCGGATGAGATAGAGCGCCTGCTGCGCGAGGCCTGCGCGCAACCGCGCTATTGCCGGTGCGTGGGGTATTTGATTTACGCGCTGACCACTTCCGCGTTTACCTGTTTTTTCGGCGGCGGGCTGCTCGACGCGCTGTGCGCCGCGCTGATCGGCTGCGCGATCAAGGCCATGATCGATTTAAACGAACACATGCGCCTGAACCGCCTGTTTTTTACCATATTGTGTTCGGCGGCCTCCGGCGCGCTGGCGCTGGCGCTTATGCGGCTGGGCCTGGGGCGCAGCCTGGACAAAATCGTCATTGGGGATATCATGGTGCTGATTCCCGGATTGGCCTTTACCAATTCCATACGCGATTTGATCAGCGGGGACATCATGTCGGGCGTTTTGCGCATTGTGGAATCGCTTCTGATCGCGGTGTGTATTGCGCTGGGCTTTGGCCTGGCGTTGGGCATATGGGGAGGCGTGTTATGAAGGAGACGCTGTTTGCGCTGCTGGCCGCCTTTTTGGGCTCGCTGGGGTTTGGCATGCTGCAAAATACCCACGGAAAAAAGCTGCTCATCGCCTCGGTGGGCGGCATGGGCGCGTGGGGCGTATATCTGCTGGTAAGCGCGCTTACGCCCGAGCTGTATATGCGCTACGGCGCGGCGTCCATATTTGCGGCGCTGTACGCGGAGATTTTTTCGCGCGTTTTGAAAACCCCGACCACCGTGCTGTTGGGCACGGCGGTTATCCCGCTGATTCCGGGCGGCGGGCTTTACTATACGATGGAGTACGCGCTGCGCGGCGACGCGGCGCGCTTTGCGCAGCAGGGCATGGAAACGCTGCTGGCGGCCGCCTCGATCGCGGGCGGCATACTGGCGGTGTCGTCGGTTATACGCAGCGCCATGCTGCTGTTGCGGGAACGCGCCGCGCGCGGGACGCGCACGTAAACGGAGCGATAAAGGCAGGAGGGACGCCATGCCGCAGATAGAAGGCGCTGTGGAGGACGTGGTCTTTCGCAACGAGGATAACGGGTTTACCGTGCTTACGCTCCGGTGCGGGCGCGAACGGGTGTCCGCCGTGGGCGTAATTGGCGCGGTCTCGCCGGGCGAGACGCTGCGCATAACGGGCGAATGGGTGGAGCACCCCGACTACGGCCGGCAGATAAAAATCAGCGCGTGGGAGGGCGTAAAGCCCACCACCATCAGCGGCATAGAGCGCTATCTGGGCTCGGGCGCCATACGCGGCGTAGGCCCGGCCACGGCCAAGCTGATCGTACACGCGTTTGGACAGGCCGCGTTGGACGTCATGGACGAAACGCCCGGCCGGCTGACCGAGATCGACGGCATCGGCCCCAAGCGCGCCGCGATGATCGCCCAGTCCTACCGCGAACAGCGCGCGCAGCGGGGCGTGATGGTGTTTTTACAGGGCTATGGCATATCGCCCGCGCTGGCGCTGAAAATCT
The DNA here is from genome assembly GCA_963929805.1 of uncultured Eubacteriales bacterium. Lineage (GTDB taxonomy): Bacteria > Bacillota > Clostridia > Christensenellales > Aristaeellaceae > CAWVLE01. Next base: position 3,708 of record CAWVLE010000150.1, read on the forward strand.
ATAAGGCGTTTGGCGACGCGACCGAGCACGTGGTGCGCTCAAACCCCTATATGTTGGTAGAAAAGGTGCAGGGCGTGGGCTTTAAGACGGCCGACGGCATCGCCTATTCGCTGGGCGTGGAAAGGGAATCGCCCGCGCGCCTGCGTTGCGCGCTGGAGTATGTGCTGGGCGAGGCCGTAAACAGCGCCGGGCATACCTACCTGCCGCGCGAAAGGCTGGCGCCCGCCACCGCAAGGCTGCTGGGCGTAGACGAAGAACTGGTC
>CAWVLE010000151.1:0-4505 GCA_963929805.1 uncultured Eubacteriales bacterium
GCAGTTTTTCACGCTTAAATCGCGCGCCTCTTTCATGGCCGATTCGCCGTCGGCCGGCCCGTCAAAGCGGCAGTTTTCAATCTGCGCTCCGCTTACCCCGTAAAGCGCGCGCTCTTCGTCCAGCGTCAGGTTTTCGTATTTCATAATTGCGCAAGCTCCTTTCAAAACAGGCCGCATTACATCCGTTTACCGGGCGTGGCACACGCCGCCCGTCCAATCATCATACAACCAAACCGCCTTTAGATCAATACCCGGCGCATATTTTACACGCGCTCCGCCCGGGGCGGATCGTACACAATCGTACACGCGCCCGCGCGCATAACCCCCTGCCTCAAAAACAGATCCGGGTCAAAGGGATAGGTACACGCGCTCTGCCCGCGCACCGGGTGAAAACGCTCGCGCAGCAGCGCGCGCTCCGCATCGCTTTCGGCAAACTCCGCCGCGGCGGGCAAATCGCGCCGCCGGCCGGCCAGCAAAAGGTCGTGCCGCACAAGCAGCGCCAGTACGGCGCGATCGGCCGTATCGGGCGCGAACTGAATCAGCGCGGCCGCGCGCGATTTCTCCGCGCGTTCCGCGTCAAACACGCCGGCCGCGCGCATGCGCAGGGCCATGCCGCTAAGCAGCTTAAAAGGCGCGCATCCCTGCAAAAGGTAGCGCGTACTGGCGCGATAGCGCGAGGAATTTACGTACCAGTCCAGCGCCCGCTCCACATCCTTCAGGTGGCACAGCTGGTCAAAGCGCATCTGCGCGGTTTCAATGATCTCATACGGCGCGCCGGGGTCAAAGCGCAGGCCCAGCCGGTCCGCCTGCTCCCTTAGCTTCGTGCCGTAGAGCAGTTTTAAAAAGCCCAGCTGCAACTGATGCGCGCCCAGTTTAAAGGCGTCGTCGAAAGATTTTTCAAACCCGGCCATGTCCTCGCCCGGCAGCCCGGCGATCAGGTCCACGTGCAGGTGTATGTTGCCCAGCGCGCGCATGGCGCGCAACGGCCCGGCCAGATCCTCAAACGCGGCGGCGCGTGAAACCGCGCTGAGCGTGTCCGCGTGGGTGGACTGTATGCCCGCCTCAAATTGAAAAAGCCCGGCCGGCGCCTGCGACAGCACGCGCAAATCCTCCTCGCCGATCAGGTGCGCGCCGATTTCAAAATGGTACGTGCCCGCAAAGCCGGTTGCGCGGGCGTGCTCAATCAGGCCGCGCCAAATCGCGCGGGCGCGGGCGCGGTCAAAATTAAAGGTGCGGTCCACCAGTTTGATCAGCTTTGCGCCGCACCCGGCCAGATGGGTAAGCCGGCGCACCGACTCGTCCGCGTCCAGCGCGCGCACGGCGCCCTGGGCGCTGGAGAGGCAATAGCTGCACCGGTACGGGCAGCCGCGCGAAGTTTCGATGTATAAAATCCGGTTTTCCAGCCCGGACGCGCCGCCGGCGTATACGTCCGGCCATTCTTCGGGCGAAAGCGGCCCGGGCGGCGGATTTTCCACCGCCTCGCCCGCCTGCCGGAAAGCCGCGCCCGGCACGCCGAAAGGCGCGTTCCCGCGCGCGACGCAATCCGCCAGCATGGGGAAAATGCGTTCCCCTTCGCCCGTAAGGACAAAATCCACCGCCGTTTCCCGCTTAAGCAGCTCGCGCGCGCGATAGGCCGCCTCCGGCCCGCCCAACGCGATTTTGATATCGCGGCGCGCCACGCGCAGCGCGCGCGCAAGCCGCATTACATAATCGATATTCCATATATAGCAGGAAAAGCCGACCAGTTCCCCCGCCTCGCGCGCAATGCGCTCGAGCAAATCGCGGTACACCATGTTGATGTGGCCCTCGATCAGGTTTACCTGCCAACCCGCCCTTTCAAGGGCCGGCCCGATCTGGCGTATGGCCAGCGAAGTATGCATATAATGCGCGTTTAGCGCCACCAACGTAACTTTCATCCCCGGTCCCTCCCGCGCGCCTCGCCGCCTTTTTCCTCCAGCGCGGCCAGCGCGGCCTCTCTGTATCGCTTCATCGCGGTGGGCATGGCCGCCGCGCGCAGCCCCTGCGCGTCCGCCCAGCGGCAGCCCTCCACCGCGGTAGCCGGCGCGCGGAACAGATACCCCTGCTGCTTCCATATCATATGGGTAAACACGTGCTCCACCGCCTCCAACCGCCTTACCGGGCGCGCGTTTACGCCCATTTCCGCCAGACAGCGGGCGAGCTCCTCTCCGGTGCGCGCCCCCTCAAAACCGGGAAATTCCCACAGCCCGCCCAACAGGCCTTCGCTTGGACGCCTTCTTATTAAAACGCCCTTTTCCGATATCACCACCGCCACGGCGAGGGGCACGCTCTTTTTTGCGGCGGGCGCGGGGCGCACGGGCAGGCGCGCGGCGCATCCGCTTTCGCGGGCGCGGCAATCCTCATATGCCGGGCACGCGCCGCAATCCGGGCGCGCCGTTTTGCACAGCGTAGCGCCCAGCCGCATCAGCGCCTGGTTAAAATCCCCCGGCCTGGCCTCGTCCAGCAGTTCGCGCGCGCATTGCGTCACCTGCGCGCGGCCCGCCGGGCGGCTCACGTCCTCGTCAATTTGGAATATGCGGCTGATCACGCGAATCTGGTTGCCGTCCACCGCCGGTTCGCGCAGCCCGTAGGCGATGGAGGCAATCGCGCCGGCGGTATATTCGCCCACGCCGCTAAGCGACATGAGCCCCAGCTTTGTGCGCGGAAACCGCCCACCCATATCGCAAACCACCGTGCGCGCCGCGCGCAACAGGTTGCGGGCGCGCGAATAATACCCAAGCCCTTCCCACAGCTTGAGCACTTCGTCCTCCTGGGCCCCGGCCAGCGCGTCTACGTCGGGATAGGCGGCGATAAACCGGTTGTAATAGCCGGTCACCGTCTCGGCGCGCGTCTGTTGCAACATGATTTCCGACACCCATATCCGGTATGGGTCGGTTTGATGCCGCCAGGGAAAATCCCGCGCGTTCGCGTCAAACCAGGTAAGTATCTTCTGCCGGAGGCAAATAAGCCTCCGCCGGCTGAATGTATCCATTTTCCGCCCCATTTCGCGTCCATGCGGCCACGCGCACCGCCAGCGCCGGACAGATAAAGCCGTCCTCCTCGCAAAACGCGCCGGACGGCACGCATATCTCCCTGCCCGGCAAAAGCCAGGCCGGCGAAAACACCCGGTTTGCGCGCAGCAGCATACAGGCGGGCACGCCCAGCCTGGCCGACATTTCGCCCAGCGTTTCGCCCTCGCGCACGCGATCGTATACCATCCATATCCCTCCCCCGGCTTATTTGCACCGCCGTTTCAGCATATGAACGCGCGCCGCGCGCGCATGCCCTCCGCAGCGCATTATATCACATCCGCCCCCCGCGCGGCAATCACCCCCGTCCATTATCCCCCCTTATCGGGCGCAAAAACGCCTCAAATTATTTCAATTTGGATTCAAATATTACATTTTAATGTTAAAATATGGAAATTCGGCAACATTTTTATCCCATTTTGCGTCCAATCCGTATTGACGAACGAAGTGAATTGATGTACACTTATGAAGGAATAAGTAATTATTCGACCTGATGGAACAACATCATCGCTCCATATACATGACGGACGATTGCAAAGGTGGTTGTAAAATGGCTACAAAACAGTTTGGAAAGTTAAAGCTGCATCTGTCCAAGCGCGGTTTTGCTTTCAAATGGGGCGATGGGGAAATCCGTCGTTTTGCCTTTGGGCACAGTAATGGCGGCGCTCCCCAGGACGCGTACGACGCCGCCTACGCCCAGGGCGGGGAAGGCTACGCGGACGCCGGCCGGGGCGGATATTATTCCCCGGAGGATACCGGCGCGCGCTACGGCTCGGACGGCGCCTATGATTCGAACGGATATCCCGCCAGCGGCGATTATTACGACGCGGAGGAGCAGGACTATTCGGGCGTTTACGGCTTTTTGTATCGCACGGAATGGCTGATGTGGGCGCTGCTCATCATTTTGCCGCCGCTGGGCATTTGGATTTTGTGGAAGCGCGAACGCTTTGACATCGTAATCCGTGCGGCCCTATCCGCGCTTTCCGCCATATGGTTCATCATTTTGCTGGTATGGCTGTTTTCCGCGCTTTTTAGCGGCGGGGCCGATCCGGTTTCTACCGTGAACCCGGGCGTAGGGACGACGGTCACGTCGGGCCCGTCCGCCGGCGGCGTCGATTCCACGCAGGATTTGACCACGCAGCCCACCGTCGCGCCCAGCACGCAGCAGTCCTCAACCACGGATAATACCGCCTCGGGCGGCAATTCGGGCGCTACCGGCACGAGCGGCACTTCCGGCACGGGCAATACAGGCGATACGGATAGTTCGGGCGCTTCCACTACGGGCGATTCGGACGCTTCCTCTTCGGATACTTCAACCGACGTGGTGTGGGCCACCAGTACGGGCGCATACTACCACAAATCGAAGGATTGCGACCAGATTTCCGGTTCGCCCACGCAGATGTCGCTCACGCTGGCCAAACAGCAGGGCAAGAGCGCCTGCCCGGTATGCTATGCCTC
>CAWVLE010000152.1:0-5502 GCA_963929805.1 uncultured Eubacteriales bacterium
ACCGGCGGAGCCGGGCCGGAGAGGGGGAACTCCCTTGACGTACTGCTTAGCAGAAAAGTTACCGATCCAGGACCCCCTCTCAGTCACCTTCGGGGACAGCTCCCCCCAGGGGGAGCCAAGGAGGGAAAACGCTCCGCTCGCCAGCTCCCCCCAAGGGGGAGCCAAGGGGGATGAGTGCTGCGCCCGACAGCTCCCAAAGGGGAAAAGGGGGAGCCGAGGGGGAACGGGGGGGACGGGGGGGAACCCCTCTCAGTCGCCTGCGGCGACAACTCCCCCCAAGGGGGCAAAAAGGGCGAAAAAACAAGAAATGGGTCGGTTTTTGGCGAGTAGTGACAAAACAGACCCGGGTACAGCCATGCACCCGGGTTTAAACGCCTGTTAAGCGGCTTAAGCGGCAACCATAAACAGCGATGGCCGCCTACTGGGTATCGGCGGCGCCGTCCTGCCTTTTATAGCGCGCCAGGCAGGCGATTACCTCGCTGTTGGTGGGACGTCCGCCCGGGAAAAAGGCGCTGCGGATCATGCCGCCCCGTTCCCAGGCCAGCGCGATGGCGTGGCGAATGGCGCGCTCTACCTGTTGGGCGGATACGCCGTAGACGCGCGCAACGGCCGGATAGACCGTTTTGGTCATCTGGCGGGAAAGATTGTTAAGCCGAGAGGCCACCTCGCCCGCCGTCTCCAGATACCGCGCGCCGCTTACGTGCATGGGTATGCCCAACGTGTGCAGCAAAAAACGCGGCCCGCCCAGCGCGGAGCCTTCCACGTCGGAATACGCCTGCGGCATGAGGGGCGCGTACGCGCGCAGCGCATCCGCGATTTCCCGCCCGGAAAGTAGCCCCGCCTGCCCGGCCTCGCGCGGAAGATTGCCCGCGGCGCCGTCAATGGCCCCGTCCGGCGCCTGAGACGCGCATTCCACAACGCGCTGGTAAAGCACATCCAGATTGAGCGGCTTTGCCATATAATAATACGCGCCCAGCGCCATGAGATTTTTGATGAGCGATTCCCGCGCCATGCTGGATATGACCACCACGCGCGGCAGGATGGCGGCGCTTTGCCTGAGCTTTTGCATCAACGCATAGCCGTCCATGCGCGGCATCACTACATCCAGTATCAGTACGTCCGGCCTGGTAAGCGAGATGTATAATTCCGCCTCTATTCCGTCCGCCGCCATGGCCACAACTTCGATATCCTCTTTTTCCCTCATGAAACGGGCAATGCTCTCCCGCGTGGCCGCGCAATCGTCAGCAATCATCAGTCGAATTGGCCGCATAATAACGAACCCCTTCCATAAGAAAAACTTTTATGCAATATCGGCTTAAATTATAGCACCAGAGAATTATTATTTCAATATATATTTTGGTAATATCATAACAATCCGGGCCGGCGCGCGGGCGATTGCGCGAAGCGGCGCAAAATGCTATAATGGAAAAAGGCTACAATATAATATAATATAATAGGAAAGGCGGCGATGAACCGATGAAGCTGACGCTTAACGGCGCAACCGTTAACTATAACGACGGCGACACCTATTTGGATTTGGCGCGCGAGCTGGGCAGGGAGGCGCTGGGCGTACGCGTAGGCGGGCGCACGCTGCCGCTGGGCGCGAAGATACGCCCCGAGGAACGGGCCGAACTGATTACCTACGACTGGGAAGAGGGTGCGCGCATATACGAGCGCTCGCTGCGGTTTGTGCTACTATGGGCGGTAAAACAGCTATTTACCGACGCGCACGTGCGCATAGAAAACTCTACCAGCGCGGGCATTTTTGCCAGCGTGCGCGGCGCGCGGCTGGACGAGGCGCGCGCCCGGCAAATAAAGGAGCGCATGCGCGATATCATACGGCAGGATTTGCCCTTTACGCTGGTGGATATTTCGCGCGAGGAGGCCATCGCCCACTTTCTGGCCAACGGCAACGAGGATAAGGCGCGATTGCTGAAATACCGGCCGTTTGAGCATTTTCACCTGTACCGGCTGGGCGATATGGAGGAGTATTTTTACGGCGTGATGGCCCCGTCGACCGGGTTTGTGCGCGTGTTTGACCTGCGCTTTTACCTGCCCGGCTTGGAATTGGCCCTGCCCGACCCCGCCAGCCCCGCCCGGCCTACCCCGTTTTGCGACCAGCCCAAGCTGATGGCCACCTTTGCCCAGTCGGCGCGCTGGGCCCGTATACTGGGCTGCGAAAACGCCGCCGACTTAAACGACATGACCGTAAAACGCGGCCTGCGCGAATTTATACGCGTTAACGAGGCGCTGCACGAAAAATCCATAAGCGATATCGCCCAGCGCTTTATTGAAAGCGGCGCGTCGCTGATACTGGTGGCCGGGCCCTCTTCGTCCGGCAAAACCACCTTCGCCCACAGGCTGTCCATCGCGCTGCGCGTTCACGGGCTTAAGCCCATGCGCCTTTCCATGGACGATTATTACCTGGACCGCGATACCCTGCCCCGCGACGAAAACGGCGAACTGGACCTGGAACGCGTGGATACGCTGGATATCGATCTGTTTAACCGCCACCTGGTCAGCCTTTTGCAAAACGAGCCGGTGGACGCGCCCACCTTTGACTTTGTCAGCGGACGGCGCGGCGAAAAAACCACGCCTTTGCTGCTTAGCCCCGGCCAGCCCGTCCTGGTGGAGGGCATACACGCGCTTAACCCGGTTTTGACCAGCCAGGTGCCGCGCGAACGCAAGTTTTTAATCTATACCAGCGCGCTGACCACGCTTAACCTGGACGACCACAACCGCATACGCACCACCGACGTGCGCCTGCTGCGCAGAATCGTGCGCGATCACCTGTTCCGCGGCACGCCGCCCGAACAGACGCTGGGCATGTGGGAAAGCGTGCGCCGCGGCGAAACCAATTACATCTTCCCCTATCAGGAACAGGCCGACGTAATGTTTAATTCCACGCTGGTGTACGAATTGCCCATATTGAAAAAATACGCCTACCCCATGCTGGCCGCCATCGGCGAAGACAGCCCGTACTATACCCGCGCGCGCCGGTTGGTGAAATTTTTAAATTATTTCGTGGCCGCGAACGTGGAAGACGAAATACCCAACAACTCTATTTTGCGCGAGTTCATCGGCGGGTGCTGCTTTTACCGGGAAGAGGATTGACCGCGCCCCGCGCCGCTTTGCAGAGGAGGGCTTTATTTTGGATACCATATACTGGCAGTCGGGCGCGCCCGTCATTCTGGATCAGACCCTGTTGCCCGAACGCGAATTATACCTGCGCATCGAATCGGTAGAGGCCATGGCCGAGGCCATACGCGCGCTGCGCGTGCGCGGCGCGCCCCTGTTGGGCGTGGCCGCCGCATTCGGCCTGGCGCTGGCCGCCCGCCTGAACGCGGACGAGCCCGATTTTATGGGCGCGATGCGCCGCGACGCCGCCGCGCTGGCCGCCACGCGCCCCACGGCCGTAAACCTGTTTTTCGCCATAGATTTGAGCATGCGCCAGATCGAACAGGCCTTTCAATCCGGCGGCGCAAATCTGGCCGCGAGGCGCGCGCTGGAATGCGCCCAGCATATGAAGGACGAGGACGCGCGCGTTAACCGCGCGCTGGGGCGCATGGGCGCGCCGCTCATCCGCCCGGGCGACGGCGTGCTGACCCACTGCAACGCCGGGGCGCTGGCCACCGCCGGATACGGCACCGCGCTGGGCGTGCTGCGCGCCGCCGCCGAACAGGGCGCAAAGTTTCGCGTGTACGCGGACGAAACCCGGCCCCTGTTGCAGGGCGCGCGCCTGACCGCCTGGGAGTTGGCGCGCGACGGCATGGACGTGACGGTTCTGTGCGACGGCATGGCAGGCGCGCTGATGGCGCAGGGCAAAATACAGTTGGCCGTCGTGGGCGCGGACCGCATCGCCCGAAACGGCGATACCGCCAACAAAATCGGCACCTATTCGGTGGCGGCGCTGTGCGCGGCGCACAATATCCCCTTTTACGTGGCCGCGCCGCTGAGCACCATCGACGCGGGCGTCGCTTCGGGCGCGCAAATCCCCATCGAATACCGCGACGCGCGCGAGATAACCCATTTTATGGGCCGGCGCGTCGCGCCCGAAGGCGTGGCGGCGTTTAATCCCGCCTTCGACGTGACCCCGGCCCGGCTGATCGCGGGCATCGTGACCGAAGCGGGCGTGCTGCGCGCGCCGTTTGAGGATTCCATCGCCCGCGCGCTGAACCGGGCGTAGCCCGGCGGCGCTTTTGCCGGGCGCGCGCCGCGCGTATACGCAAAATCGCGGCTTGGGATAGCCGTAAAAACTTTGCGCGTCCGTCGAATTTTTATTTTTTCAAAACCCGGTTTAAAACGCGCGGCCCTGCGCACAATAGAAGCGCAAGGGAGGGTTTTGATTATGTCCAAAAACAAAAAAACCATACTGACCTGCGCGCTGCTTATAACGGTCAGCGTCTTGCTGAGCGGCTGTTTTAATTCGACCGGGCAGATTGCTACGTCGCCCGAGCCGACCGGCGCGCCTTATGTGACCACCGATCCTGCCGTAATGTCCACGCCGGGCACGGCGCCGGACGCCACAACCATGCCCGACGCGCAGACGCCGCAGCAGACCGGCAACCCCACGCCCTTTGACTGGCCCACCCAGGCAACCGCCGTAGAGGGCCGCATCAACATGTTTTCCGAAATACAGGAAAGCTATGTGGTGACCAGCGGCCAGACCGCGCTGGTGGGCGTGGTGTTCGCCAACGCCTATAAGGGCGAGATGACCCAGCGCATACGCGACATGATCGCGGGCGAAGTGATGGGCGCGGACACCGCCATTACGGTCGTGGCCGTAACCGCCGAACAGGCCGACGTGGAGCGCATCCGCCAGCTGGCCGAGCGCCAGCGCGCGGGCGAAAGCGAAGAAAACCTGAAGGCCGAAGTGGACGAAATCGCCAAAAATGCCACCACGCTGAGGTAATCCGCCGCGCGCATTTTGATCAAAGTCCCCCGGAGGCGGATATTCCCCTCTCCCGGCGGGCGCTATACCGGCGAAAAAGCAAAACCGCTTTCCGCTCCAATCCGGGGCGGGGCGGTTTTCGCTTTTTGGATTGAGCGAAGCGCGCCCGGCTGTATCCCTTCGCCCGCGGCATGCGCCGGAAGTCGGCCCGCCTCTTTTGCAAAGGTCAGGCAGGGCCGGGCTTTTTACGCAATTGGGGAGCTGTCGCCGCAACACTCCTTCCCCCTCGGCTCCTCCCTTTTTATCGCCCGTCGGCTCGCCCACGGCCGCCGGGTACGCGTCGGCGATTTTCAAATCGCCTCGCTAGTCGTCGCTTTGCTCCTCCCTTTTTATCGCCCGTCGCCCCGCCCTTAGCGGCCGCCGGGCGCGCGAAGCGGATGGCGTTTTAACAAAGCGCGGCGTGAAACCCGAACCCGGTTTTTGTCAATATTAATGATGACGGCCGTCAAGCTTATACCAAAAGAGGTGTCGCCGTGGACGAACAAGAAGCGCTGCGCAGGCTAAAGCGCGAAGACGAGCGCGCGCTGGAATGGTTTATTAACCGCTACGCC
>CAWVLE010000153.1:0-9429 GCA_963929805.1 uncultured Eubacteriales bacterium
AAAATGTTTATTGTAATTGGCATATTGCTTGTGATTATCGGAATGATTTTGATATGGTTTCATATTCCGTACTCCCCGGTAAAAAGAAATTTTAAGAATGATATTGACGCTCTTATGTCTGACAATCAGCTACAGACAAGCAATGAAGTTTTTACAGAGGATGATTTCAACAATCTGCCTGTCGCTGTCCAGAAGTACCTACAAGGTTGCGGATATATTGGAAGGCCTAAAATGTCTTATCTGAAAATGGAATATCACGATGTCGATTTCTTACAGGGCAAAAACGGTCCTACTTTAAAAATCGACTACACACAATATAACTTTATCAACAAGCCTTGTCGAATGGCATTCATTGACAGCAGTATGTTTGGTATTCCTTTTGAGGGATATGACTACTATCAAAACGGGACTGGCGGCATGAAAGGCATGATTGCAAAAGCGATTACCCTGTTCGATCAGACAGGGGCAGATATGGATAAGGCTTGCCTTGCTACTTTTCTTGCAGAAAGTTTATTTGCCCCTACCATTCTGTTACAGGACTATATCACTTTTGAAGAAGTCAGCGATTTTGAAGTACGGGCAACTATCACTTATGGAGGACAAAGGGCAAGCGGTATTTTCACCTTTAATGAGCAGTATGAAATGATTTCTTTTACCACGAATGACAGAGCCGTTGCGGACACGGATGGAAGCATGGAATATGTACCGTGGTCTGCGATTTGTAATGATTATCAGATTTCTGAAAATGGCATTAAATTCCCTACAAAATTTCAAGCTGTTTGGAATTATCCAGACGGGGATTTTGTTTACTTTGATGGTGTTATCAGTGAGGTATCGTATGGATATAAACAATAAAGCAAAGTGGGTGCGCTGCCCTGTCTGTGGAAATAAGACAAGAATTTTGCTCACAGGCAGACAAGAGGGCGCAAACGGAAAGACCGCTTGCACCCTCTATCTATCATACTGTCTTGTTGCCATTTAGGGGTTAAAAAAGCCTTGATTTATGCAGTTGTGCGGGCGCAAAAATTGAGAGGTAAGGATTTTATATTCAATCCCTCAAAAACGGCGTTCTATCGCGTAACAAAGCGAATACCGCATTTTACGATATACCCGCTTTCAGCTACTACAACCTGTCTGTCAGCCGTTGAACTGTTCCTTATCCCTCTTTATCTTGCGAGCGGAACGCCATGTTTTTTTCAAATGAAATGCAAAAATGTATAAAGGGAGCTGATTCCGCGCGCGATTAATTCAAAGCGGTATCGGGCGCGGGTTCCCCGCCGGTATCGGGCAGGGCGGCGCCCGCCTTTACGCGCACCATCAACCCGGCCCGCGCGCCGGCCAAATCGCCCGGGTCGGTGCAGCTGATCAGCGTCTGCACGCCGCTTAGGCATTCCAAAAGCGCCTGACGCCGCAGGGGGTCCAGCTCGCTCATCACGTCGTCCAGCATCAGCACGGGGTATTCGCCGCTGGAGGCGCGCATCACTTCCAGTTCGGACAGCTTAAGCGAAAGCGCGGCGGTGCGCTGCTGGCCCTGCGAGCCGTAGGCGCGCGCGTCCACGCCGTTTAGCAAAATCTGCAAATCGTCGCGATGCGGGCCTACGCTGTTAAGTCCGCGGCGCAGGTCCAGTTCGCGCGATTCAAACAGCGCGCGCAAAATCGCGTGCGCGTCTCCTTCTATCGAGGGGCGGTAGGCCAGCTCCATTTTTTCCGCGTTGCCGGTCAGGCCGGCGTGAATGCGCTGGGCGGTTTGGCTAAGCTCGTCCAAAAAGGCGCGGCGGCAGGCGACGATCTGGGCGCCGGCGGCGGCCAGCTGCCCGTCCCACTCGTCCAGCGTGTTCAGCTGCGCGCCCCCCGCCGCCCCCGCGCGCAGCACGCAGCCGCGCTGCGCAAGCGCGCGGTTGTAGCGTTGCAGCGCGTAATAATAGGCCGGGCGGATCTGGGAAAGCTCCATGTCGATAAAGCGCCTGCGCTCGGCCGGGCCGTCCTTTACCATGCGCAAATCTTCCGGGGAGAACAGCACGCCGGTCACGTGGCCCATCAATTCGCCCGAGCGCGAAATCGGCGCGCCGTTGACCTTTACGCTTTTGCGCGCGACGGCGCTTAGGCGCATGTCTACCAGGTGGCTTCCGTCGCGCTGATGGGCGTTGATAAGCACGCGGCCCTCCTGTTGGCCCCAGCGCACCAGTTCCCGGTCGTGAGAAGTGCGGTGGCTGCGCCCGGTGCAGCACAAATACACGGCCTCGAGCAGCGCGGTTTTGCCCTGCGCGTTGCCGCCGTAAAACACAGTAATGCCCGGGCAGGGGCGTATGTCCGCCCGGGCATAGTTGCGGAAATTGTATAGTTCGATCCGGGAAAGCTGCATGGCCGCTCCTTTCGGGCAACGCCTACTTGCTGCGGCTGAGCGCCTTTTTGCGCTTTTCCGCGTTCAGCTCGCGCTTGCGCATGCGAATGGATTTGGGCGTAATTTCGACCAGCTCGTCGTCGTCGATAAACTCCAGCGCCTCTTCCAAAGTGGGAATGCGCACGTTGGTGATTTTAAGCGCCTCTTCGGCGCCCGCCGAATTTCGTATGGAGGTCAGATGCTTTTTCTTGCACACGTTCACGTCGATATCGCCCGGGCGCGCGTTGCGGCCCACGATCATGCCGGAGTATACCTTGGTGCCCGGGTTGATGAACAATTCGCCCCGGTCCTGAATGTAGAACATGGCGTAGCTGGTGGTCTCGCCGGTTTCAAAGGCCACGAGCGAACCGGAGATGCGGGTGGGGATATCGCCCTTATAGGGCTCGTAGCCGTCGAACACCGCGTTCATTACGCCCTCGCCCCGGGTATCGGTCATAAATTCGCTGCGGTAGCCGAACAGCCCGCGCGAGGGGATGCTGAACTCCAGGCGCATGCGGTCCTGGCCGTGCATGGACGCCAGCGTGCCGCGGCGGCGGCCCAGCTTTTCGATGACCGAGCCCACGTATTCGCTGGGCACGTCGCAGATCAGCCGCTCCATGGGCTCTAATTTCTGGCCGTTTTCCTCTTTCATCAGCACGGTGGGCTTGGTCACCTGGAACTCGTAGCCCTGACGGCGCATGGTTTCAATCAAAACCGACAGGTGCAGTTCGCCCCGGCCCGACACGCGCAGCGCGTCGGTGGTGTCGGTATCCTCCACGCGCAGCGAAACGTCGGTCTGCAATTCGCGCATAAGCCGCGCGCGCAGGTGGCGCGAGGTGACGTAGGCGCCTTCCGTTCCGGCAAACGGGCTGTCGTTTACGCAAAAGTTCATGGTCACGGTGGGCTCGGTGATCTTTACAAAGGGCAGCGGGTCGGCAAAACCGGGCATGCAGATGGTGTCGCCGATGGACACGTCTTCAAACCCGCTTACCGCCACGATGTCGCCCACGCGCGCCTCCTCGCAGGGCACGCGCTTGAGCCCGTCAAACATAAACAGCCCGCCCAGGCGCGCCGGCGCGGATACGCCGTTTGAACCGTAGGTACATTTTATGGCCATCTGGCCGGCCTTGATCTGGCCGCGCTCTATGCGGCCCACGCCCACCCGGCCGATGTAGTCGTTGTAATCGATGGTGGAGATGAGCAGCTGAAGCGGCTCGTCCTGGTCGCCCTGGGGCGCGGGGATGTGGCTTAGGATGGTGTCAAACAGCGGCCTTAGGTCGATGCCCGGCCGGCGCCAATCCAGCGTGGCCGTGCCCGCGCGGCCCGAAGCGAACACCACGGGGCTGTCCAGCTGTTCGTTGGTGGCGTCCAGCTCCAGCAGCAGTTCCAGCGTTTCGTCCACCACTTCCTCGCAGCGCGCGTCCGGCCTGTCGGTTTTGTTTACCACGATGATGACCGGCAGCGAAAGCTCCAGCGCCTTTTTGAGCACGAAGCGGGTCTGCGGCATGGGCCCTTCAAAGGAATCCACCAGCAGCAGCACGCCGCCCACCATTTTTAGCACGCGCTCCACCTCGCCCGAGAAGTCGGCGTGGCCGGGGGTGTCCACGATGTTGATCTTTACGCCTTTATAGTGTACGGCGGTATTTTTGGACAGTATGGTGATGCCGCGTTCGCGCTCCAGGTCGTTGGAATCCATCACGCGCTCGGCCACCTGCTGGTTTTCGCGGAACACGCCGCCCTGCTTTAGCATTTCGTCTACCAAAGTGGTCTTGCCGTGGTCTACGTGGGCGATAATGGCGATGTTTCTTAAATCTTCGCGTACGATATTCAAATTCAAGACTCCTTTATTTATCCGCGTCGGTATTTACTTTATCGGGCGTGGCGCGAGGGGAGGGAAAAATTATTCCATTACGTCGGCGTCCACGCGCTCGGCGGTTTCCTTAAGCACCAGGCCCTCGTTGTTTTCCATGGCCAGGCGGATCGACCACTCGTTTTCAAACATCAGCACGTCGCGGCCGTTCCGGTCTATCGCCCGCGCGGTGGTGGAGGTGAGCCTTAGCCGGTCAAGCGGCCTGGGCGTGTTTTCCACCCAGCGCACATATTTGAAGGGCAGCGTTTCGCGGATCAGGTCCACGCCGTACTCGGTTTTGAGCCGGTGCTCCAAAACCTCCATCTGAAGCACGCCCACCACGCCGGCGATCAGCTCCTCCCGCCCGATATCCGGGCGTTTAAAGGTTTGAATCGCGCCTTCCTGGGACAGCTGGTTTACGCCCTTCATAAACTGCTTGCGCTTCATGGAATCCATCGGGCTGACCCGGCAGAAAAACTCGGGCGCAAACAGCGGTATGCCGCCGTAGCGCACGGGCGCGCCGGTACACAGCGTGTCGCCCAGGCGGAATATGCCCGGATCAAACAGGCCGATGATGTCGCCCGGATAGGCGGTTTCCACCGTTTCGTGTTCCTGCGCCATGAACTGCTGGGGCTGGCTTAACTTGATTTCCTTGCCCGTGCCCGAGTGCCACACGCTCATGCCCTTTTCAAACACGCCCGAGCACACCCGCATAAAGGCCAGCCGGTCGCGGTGCGCGGGGTTCATGTTGGCCTGTATTTTGAATATGAAGCCGGTAAACTTTTCGTCGTCCGGCTCGATCAGCCCCACGTCGGCCCTGCGCGGGGTGGGCGATTTGGTGTAGCTTAAAAAGCGGGTCAGAAAGGGCTCTACGCCAAAGTTGTTGCTGGCCGAACCGAAGAACATGGGCGTAAGCTGGCCGCTTAATATCTTGTCCAGATCGAACGGGTCGCCCGCCACGTCCAGCAGCTCGGCGTCTTCGAGCAGCTTGTCGTAATAGTCGCGGCCCAGCGTGTCCGGCAGCGCGGGGTCGTCCAGCGCGATGCGGCGCACCTCTACCTGGCGCTGGCCGTGGTCGCCGCCGCCGTACAGCTCCACCTCGCGGGTGTCGCGGTGAAACACGCCCTTGAAATCGCCGTGTATGCCGATGGGCCAGTTGACCGGGCAGGAGCGTATGCCCAGCACCTGCTCCATTTCCTCCATCAATTCAAACGGGTCCTTGCCCGCGCGGTCGAGCTTGTTGACAAAGGTGAATATGGGAATGGAGCGCAGCGCGCATACCTTGAACAGCTTTATGGTCTGGGCCTCCACGCCGTTGGCGCAGTCGATCAGCATCACCGCCGAATCGGCCGCGATCAGCGTGCGGTAGGTGTCCTCGGAAAAATCCTGGTGGCCCGGCGTGTCCAGTATGTTGATGCGGTAACCGTCGTAGTCAAACTGCATGGCGCTGGAGGTGACCGAAATGCCGCGCTGCTTTTCGATTTCCATCCAGTCGCTGGTGGCGTGGCGCGCCGCTTTGCGCGCCTTGACCGAGCCCGCCTGGCGTATGGCCCCGCCGTAGAGCAGCAGTTTCTCGGTCAGCGTGGTTTTGCCCGCGTCCGGGTGCGATATGATGGCAAAGGTGCGCCTGCGCGCGGTTTCCTGTTTAAGTTCGCTATGAGGCATGGCAAAAGAACCTCCTGATTATGTTATGGCTCAAACGAAACGCTGCTATCACATGGGGAGGCCCTCCCGCTCAAAAATTCACATCTTATATATTCTAGAACGAAGGCCGTAAAACTGTCAATCGCGCGATTGCGCGCCGCACAAAAGTTTGCGTTAAATAGCGGTAGGTGATATAATAATTTTGCGCGGCGCGCGGGACGCGTTTGCGCGTATATCGCAAAAAGGGGGTTTTTTTATGACCAAGCGCATCGAAATCGAGGGCATGAAGTGCGCCCATTGCACCGGACGTGTGGAAAAGGCGCTTAACGCGCTGCCGGGCGTCACCGCGCGCGTGGATTTGAAGGGCGCCGACGTAACCGGCGAGGTAAGCGACGAAGTGTTGACCAAAACCGTGACGGACGCGGGCTATACCGTTTTATCCATCCGCTAAACGCGCGGCTACATGAGTTAGTTTAGGCTAAAGGAGATACGCCATGTTCGCACATTTGCACCTGCACACCCAGTACAGCCTGCTCGACGGCGCGTGCCGCATAGACCGGCTGCTGGACAAATTGGAAAAAATGGGGCAGACCGCCTGCGCGATTACCGACCACGGCGCCATGTACGGCGTGGTGGAGTTTTACCAGCAGTGCAAAAAGCGCGGCATCCATCCGGTGATCGGCTGCGAGGTGTACGTGTGCCAGAACATGGACGAAAAAACCGGGCAGGGCCGCGACTACAGCCACCTGATTTTGCTGTGCGAAAACCAGCAGGGGTACCACAACCTGGTAAAACTGGTAAGCGAGGGCTTTGTGCGCGGCTTTTACTACAAGCCGCGCGTGGACTACGCGCTGCTTGAAAAGTACAGCGGCGGCCTGATCGCGCTGTCGGCCTGTCTGTCGGGCGATTTGCCCAAGCTGTTGCTGGACGGGCGCGAGCAGGAAGCCCGGGATATGGCGCGCAGGTACGTGGATATATTTGGCGAGGGCAATTTTTATGTGGAACTGCAGGACCATCAGCTTGCCGAGGAAAAGCAGGCGCTGCCCCGGCTGGTCAAGCTGGCCCGCTCCATGGGATTGCCGCTGGTGGCCACCAACGACTGCCACTACATAGACCGCGAGGACGCCGAGGCCCAGGAAGTGCTCATGTGCATACAAACCGGCAAGACGCTGGCCGAGGACAGCCGCATGCGCATGGACACGCAGGAATTGTACGTAAAATCCGAGGAGGAGATGCGCGCCCTGTTCGGGCAACTGGACGACGCCATTGAAAACAGCTACAAAATCGCCCAGCGCTGCCACGTGGAATTTGACTTCGGCACGCGCCACCTGCCCAAATTTCCGTTGGAGCCGGGCCAACAGAGCCGTGCGCTGCTGGAAAAACTGTGCCGCGAAGGGCTTGAGCGCCGCTACGGGCCCGACCGCGCCGACGCGCGCGAACGGCTGGAATACGAGATGGGCGTAATATGCGACATGGGCTTTGTGGATTATTTTCTGATCGTGTGGGATTTTATCAAATACGCGCGCGACAACGGCATACTGGTCGGCCCGGGCCGCGGCAGCGGCGCCGGTTCGATCGTGGCCTATTGCCTGGAAATTACATCCATAGACCCGATTAAGTACAACCTGCTCTTTGAGCGTTTTTTAAACCCGGAGCGCATCTCCATGCCCGATCTGGACATCGATTTTGAATACGAGCGCCGCGGCGAGGTGATCGATTACGTGGCCAGGCGTTACGGCGCGGACCACGTGGCGCAGATCATCACGTTCGGCACCATGGCGGCAAAGGCCGTGGTGCGCGACGTGGGCCGCGTGCTGGACATGAGCTATCAGGAAGTGGACGCGGTCGCCAAAATGATCCCGTTCGCGCCGGATATGACGCTTGCCAAGGCGCTCGAGCAGTCGGGCGAACTGCGCGCCGCCTACGAGGGCGACGAGCGCGTAAAGCGCCTGATCGACACCGCCCGCAAACTGGAGGGCATGCCCCGCCACGCCTCCACCCACGCGGCCGGCGTTTTGATTACCTCGCGCGCGGTGTCCGATTACGTGCCGTTGCAGACCAACGACGAGGTGATCACCACCCAGTTTCCCATGGGCACGCTGGAGGCGCTGGGCCTTTTAAAGATGGATTTTCTCGGGCTGCGCACGCTGACCGTGATCGGCGACAGCCTGCGCATGGCCCGCGAGGGCGGCGCGGGCGAGATGAAGCCCGAAGAAATACCGCTTGACGATCCGGCGGTGTACGCCATGATATCCTCGGGCGATACGGACGGCGTTTTTCAGTTGGAATCGGGCGGAATGCGCGCGTTTTTGACCAACATGAAGCCCGAAAATTTCGAGGATATCATCGCCGCCATTTCGCTGTACCGGCCCGGGCCCATGGACTCCATCCCGCGCTACATCGCGGGCAAACACGACCCCCAATCGGTTACCTATCCCACGCCCATGCTAAAGCCCATACTGGACGTGACCTATGGCTGCATGGTGTATCAGGAGCAGGTCATGCAGATTGTGCGCGATCTGGCCGGCTATTCCATGGGCCGCAGCGACCTGGTGCGCCGCGCCATGGCCAAGAAAAAGCACGACGTGATGGCCCTGGAAAAGGAATACTTCATCCACGGCAAACTGGACGCGCAGGGCAATATCGAGGTGCCCGGCGCGGTGCGCCGCGGCGTGAGCGAGCCGGTGGCCGAGCGCCTGTTTGAAGAGATGACCGCGTTCGCCAGCTACGCCTTTAACAAATCGCACGCCGCCGCCTACGCCGTGGTGGCCGTGCAGACCGCCTGGCTCAAAGCGCATTACCCCGCCGAGTTTATGGCCGCCATGATGAACTCGGTTACCGGCAACGCCGATAAGGTGGCCTTTTACATACAGTACTGCCGCAAAAACGGCATAGACGTACTGCCGCCCGATATCAACCGAAGCGAGGAGGGTTTTTCGGTGGACCGGTCGGGCGCGCGGCGCGCCATACGCTTTGGCCTGAGCGCGGTAAAAAACGTGGGCCGCGGCGCCATACGCGAAATCATCGCCACGCGCGCGCAGAGCGGGCCGTACCGGGACCTGTTTGATTTTTCCGACCGGCTGGCCGCGGGCGCGGTCAACAAAAAGGCGGCGGAATGCCTGATCCGCGCGGGCGCGTTCGACAGCCTGCCCGGCTATCGCGCCCAGAAACTGGCCGTGTACGAGCGGGCCATGGACAGCGCGAGTAAAAACCGCAAAAGCGCGGTGGCCGGACAGATGTCGCTCTTTGGCGGCGAGGCGATTTCGCTGCCGCCGCCTCCGCTGCCCGACATTCCCGAGTACGAACGGCGCGAACTTTTGCAAATGGAGCGCGAAATGACCGGCGTATACATATCGGGCCACCCGCTGGACGAATACGCCGCCGAGCTTTCCGCCCTGCCGGTCAACTACCGCGAACTGGTTCAGCTGGGCGAGGACCAGCCCCAGGAACTGCTTGCGTGGGACGGCCGGCACGTGCGCATGGGCGGGATGGTGGCCCAAAAGCGCATGAAGGCCACCCGAAGCGGCGGCATGATGGCCTTTGTGCAGTTGGAGGA
>CAWVLE010000154.1:0-6448 GCA_963929805.1 uncultured Eubacteriales bacterium
GCCGCTCAAATACCTTATACTGGTCTTGCTTTTGATAGATTTCTTTCACACCTCTATCTTAAGCGAAAAGACGAGGTTTGGATACCCTTTTGAGGTTCCTTGCCTCGTCTTTTTTTGCTGGGGGTGTTTTGCAACGCGCCCCAGCCTGTCAAAAAACCGGCTCTTGACGGCGGGGGCGATTTACGCCTCCGGCGCGTTAAGATCAAGCGGCGTATAGCGCTCGCCGCCGACCATGTACAGCCCTTCCATGTCGTCCACGCGGGGCAGCGCGCGGCCGGGCTCGGCCCACAGCCTGACGCAGGTGCCGCAGCTGGAGGACAGCGCGCGGGGCACGGGCATCATGCGGTGGCGCACCGCCTGCGCCTTAAGCGCGCGCGCGAACTGGCTGGCCGCGAAATGGGTGTAAAAGGTTGCGATGTATTCCCGCACGCGGCGCGCCCCCTCACTTTGCGCGTATTTCCAGGCGGAACTGGGCGGCTTCCTCGGCCACCTGCAAATCCAGGCGGCGGTTTGTGCAAAAACGGGTAATGTTTTGCACGGCCACGCGGTTATCCACCAGCACGACAAAATGCTTGTGCGCCTGGGCGGCCTGCCGGGTGAGCACCACCGGTTCGGGGCAGGCCAGGCCGCGCGCGTCTATTACGGGCAGATTGGCGTTTTTTTCGCTCATTGCGCGTCACCTCGCTTTTGAAGATTGAAAAAGGTTATCGCGGATACGATGACCAGGCCCGCAACCACGGCGATTTTGCCCGCCTGCGTGGGGCCGTCGGCCGAGGAGGCCAGCCCAAAGTTGTGGCATATCGCCGCGCCCACGATCATGCCCAGCACGGTTACGCCCGAATCGGTGTTGCCTTCGCCGGTTAAAATCAACTGCCTTAGCGGGCAGCCGCCCAGCAGCACGCTGCCCCATCCGGCCAGCGCCATGCCCAGAAAATTCCACACGCCGTCGGTATGGGCCACGCTCTGGCCCGTAAAGCCGAAGGACAGCTTGCCCAGCAGCGCGTTGCCGATAAGCGCCACGGCCAGTATGGCCGCGAAACCGCTGATCAGGTAAAAATCGCGGAACATGACCGCGTCGCGTATGCCGCCCACCATGCAAAGCCGGGTGCGCTGGGCCAGCACGCCCACCACCGCGCCGGCCAGCAGCGCCGCCAATACGGGCGCGCGCATGGAGCCGGGGCCGCTTTCGCTAAAGGAGAACAGCGTGGGCACGGCCAGAAACAGCACGAACAGCGCGCCCAGCCCCACGGGCAACAGCGCGCCCTCGGCCGGGGCCAGCGCGTACGCGCGCCGGAGCGAAAAGCCGCGGTTTAACGCCCACACGCCCGCTAAAATCCCCGCGGAAAAGCCGATCAGCCCCACCACGGCGTTCAGGTCGCCGCCGCCGATGCGCAGCACCATGCGCAGCGGGCAGCCCAGAAACATCAGCGCGCCCACCATTACCGCCGCGCCCAGCGCGAAGCGCGTCGCCGGCGCGGAACCGCCGCGCGGCTTAAACTCGCGCGTACACAGCGCCGCGGCCAGCGCGCCCAGCACCAGCCCCACGATTTCCGGGCGCAGGTACTGCACCGCAGAGGCGGTATGCAGCCGGGTGGCGCCCGCGATATCGCGCAAAAAGCAGGCGATGCAAAAGCCCATGTTGCCCGGGTTGCCCAGCATGGTCAGCGCCACGGCCGCCGCGCCCACGACGCAGCCGGTCAAAACAATCCCCAGATACCTTTTCAAGGATATTCCCCCTTTTGTTTTATTGCGCGCGGCCGCACACGCACTTGACCGCGCGCGCCGCGAAATCCACCTCTTCGGGCGTGGTAAACGCGCCAAAGGAAAAGCGCACCGTGCCGCCGGGAAAGGTGCCCATGCTCTGGTGGGCCAGCGGCGCGCAGTGCAGCCCGCAGCGGGTCTGCACGCCAAACTCGCTTTCCAGCCGGTAGGCCGCCTCGGCCTGATCCATATCCGTAAAAACCAGCGACGCCACGCCGGTATGCCCCGCGCCGGGCGCGTTTATCACGCGCACGCCGCCAAGCCCCGCAAGCGATTGGCAGAACCGGGCGCGCAGCGCCGCTTCGCGCCGGGCGACGTTTTCCACCCCGATTTCCAGAAGATAGCCAAGCGCCGCGCTCAGCCCCCATATGCCGGGTATGTTGAGCGTGCCCGCCTCAAATTTGTCGGGCATGAATGCGGGGGTGCGCATGCTGTCGCTGGCGCTGCCCGTGCCGCCCTCCACCAGCGGGCGCAGCCTTTTAGCCAGCGGACGCCGGATGAGCATGCCGCCCACGCCCGCCGGGCCCAGCAGGCCCTTGTGCCCCGCAAACAGCAGCGCGTCCAGGCCCATGCGCGACATATTCACCGGCATGTGGCCGGCGGTCTGCGCGCAGTCGGCCGCCAGCGGGACGCCGCGCGCGGCGCACAGCGGCGCGAACTGCTCTACCGGCAGCACGTTGCCGAACACGTTGGAGGCGTGGGTCAACAGCACCAGGCGGGTGTTGGGCTCAAACAGCGCCTCCGGGCGCTCGAACCGGCCGTCCGGGCCAAGGCGCGCCACGCTGAAGCGCGCGCCGGTGGCGATAAGCGGGCGCATGACCGCGTTGTGCTCAAAGCCGGACACGATGCAGTGATCGCCCGGCCCCAGCAGGCCGCGTATCAGCGCGTTGAGGCTGAAGGTTACGCCGCAGCTGAATACCGCGTGCGAAGGGTCGTCAAAGCCCAGCAGCGCGCACAGCCGCTCGCGCGCCTTAAGCACCTCGTCTTCCGCGTCGGCGGCCGACTGATAGCTGGAGCGGCCCACGTTGCAGCCGTTTTGGGTAAGGTAATCGTAAACCGCCTGCGCCACGCCCGGCGCCTTGGGAAAACTGCCGGCGGCGTTATCCATATATACGCGTTTCACGCGGCGCGTCACCTCCGCACGTACACGGAAAAGCCGGATTGGTTAAGCGCCTGGCCCACGATTTGGGCGCAGGGGATTTCGCCCTGGAGCGCGCCGAGCAGCGCCTGGGCGTCTTTCTCGGCCACGGCGATCAGCAGCCCGCCCGAGGTCTGCGGGTCGTACAGCAAATCCTGATCGGCCAGGTCCAGCGCGGCGTCGGCCCACACGTGGGGCTGGGCAAATTCGCGGTTGCGGTAAAGCCCCTCGGGCAGCAGCCCGTCCAGGGCCAGATCGCGCACGCCCGGCAAAAAGGGGATCAGGTGGTGGAAAAGTTCGATGCTTACGCCGCTGCCCTGCGCCATTTCGCAGCTGTGGCCCAGCAGGCCGAACCCGGTAATGTCGGTGGCGCTGTGAACCTCGAATTTCACCATGATGTCGCGCGCGGTCTTGTTCAGCGTGCGCATCCAGGTAACGGCCTGATCGTAGGCCGCCGGATCGGCCAGGCCCGCGCGCGCGGCGGTGGTGGTTATGCCAATGCCCAGCGGCTTGGTCAGGATGAGCACGTCGCCCTTTTTTGCCGCGCAGTTTGTCAGCACGCGGTCCGGGTGTACAAACCCGGAAACCGACAGCCCGTACTTGGGCTCCGGGGCGCGGATGCTGTGCCCGCCGGTGATGATGGCGCCCGCCTCGTACGCCTTTTCATAGCCGCCGCGCAGCAGCGCGCGCACGGTGGCGCCGTCCATTTCGTCGGATACGCACAGCACGTTCATGGCCAGGCGCGGCTCGGCGCCCATGGCGTACACGTCGCTTAGCGCGTTGGCCGCGGCGATCTGGCCGAAGGTATAGGCGTCGTCCACAATGGGCGGAAAAAAGTCGATGGTCTGCACCAGCGCCAGTTCGTCGTTTATGCGCCAGACCGAGGCGTCGTCGCTCTTGTCAAAGCCGACCATCAGCCGCTCGTCCCGGTGGGTGGGCAGGCCCTCCAAAAGCTGGGCCAGCGTGCCCGCGCCCACCTTCGCGCCGCATCCGGCGCATTTGGACAGCTTTGTCATTTTAACGGAGCTTTCTTCCATGCGTTTTCCCTCCTTCAGCGCAGGCTTTCCAGCGCGATGCGCACCGAACCGCCGCACACCATGCCCAGGTTTTGCGCGTCGTTTGCGGTCATGTCGTATTCGAACAGCGCCGTTTCGCCCTTTTTCAGGCGCGCGGCCAGCTCGATGGCGCGCCGCTCGGCCGCGCCGCCGCCCACCGTGCCGCTGATGCTCCCGTCCTCGTTCAGGCACATTACCGTGCCCGGGCCGCGGGGCCCGCTGCCCCGCTTGGAAAGCACGGTGGCCACCGCCACGGCCCGCTTTTGGCGTATGCTGTCGATCACGTCGTCGCCCACGTAGGCCGCGCCGCCGCGCTCGCTGCGCACCATGATGATCTGGCCCAGTATGGAAACGGCGATCTCGGCCGGCGTGACCGCGCCGATTTTCAGCCCGATGGGGCTGTACACGCCTGAAAGCGCCTGCTCGGAAAAGCCCTTTTCACGCATCAGCGCCATGATGCGCGCGACTTTGCCCTGGCTGCCGATCATGCCCACGTAGGCGCGCGGCTTTTGCAAAATGCGAAAGAGGCATTCGCTGTCAAAGGCGTGGCCGCGCGTGGCGATGACGAAGTAATAGCCCTCGCCGCCCGCTATCGCGTCCAGCGCCTGGCCAAAGGGCAGGCACACCGCCCGCGCGAAGTCAAAGCGTTGCGCGTTGGCAAATTCCGCCCGGTCGTCTATCACCGTCACGTCAAAATCCAGCATGACGCCCACGCGCGCGGTGTGGTAGGCCACGTGCCCGCCGCCCAATATCACCAGGCGCGGCTTGACCGAAAGCGGCTGATAGCAGTATTCGCCGCCCTGAAACGCGTACACGCACAACTGCTTTACATCGGGACAGGCGCGCAGCGCGCCGGATAAATTTTCGTCCAGCGCGGCGCGCGCCGCGGTGGTCAAACAGGGCTGATCCAGCCGCCGCAAAAGCGCCGCTTCCCGGCCCTGCGAAAGCGCCTGGGCGCACTCTGTCCATGCCTGCGTAATCATAAAGCACCTCCATAGCGGCGCATGACCGCCTCCAATACCCCGCCGCCCACGGCGCGGGCCTTGTCCGAAATGGTGGTAAAGCTTGCGCGCTCGCCGCGCGGATCCACGTCGCCGCATTTAAAGCCGGGCGTCACGCGCACGCCCCCGGCCAACAGCCCGCGCAGCATGCCGTCGATGGGCGCGGCCAGCTCCACCCCGTCGACGCGCGCCACGACATCGCCCGCGCGCACCAGCGCGCCGATGCGCGAAAGCGGGTAAAACACGCCCTCCACCGGCGCGCGCAGTATGCGCTGGGTGGTGTAGCCGCCGATGTTGCCCGGCACGCCCGAATTGGGCGCCGCGGGGCCGCGCTCAATCACCCGGCCCAGGTCGTGCCCGCGCTGGGTCTCCACCACGTAATGACAGTCCGCGCCCGCGCTAAAGCCCGGGCCCACGCCGATGACCAGCGGCGCCATGTCCATGCGCGTGCCCAGGTTGCGCTTGGCCAGTATGGCGTCCACCAGCGCCGCCGGGTTAAGCGTTAGCGCCTGGGCGCAATCCGGGTCGGGCAACACGGCGATTTTGCGCGCGCGTACGGCGCGCCGCGCCGCCTGCGCGTCCGGGCAGCGCGCGGCGGTCACGCCCTCCACCGTGGCCTCGCCTTCGGTAAGCGCGCTGGAAAAGGCCACCGTGCGGCGTATGGCGGTGGGCACGGGCAGATCGGTCATAACCACATCAAAGCGCGCCTGCCACAGCCGCCAGGCGATGCCCGAGGCGATGTCCCCCGCGCCTCGAATCAATATCAGCATTGAGCATCCTCCTTTACGCAAATCCACCGGCATAGCCGCAGCGCCGATAGACATACGCGCGCGCCCGGCAGGGCGGCCGCGCATATATCCGCCGCCCCCGCGGCTTCGGGGCAGGCGTCGGACTGGTTAAGCAGCAGCGTAAAGGCGCGCCCTTCCACCCCGCGCTGCAAACCCCACGGCGCGGCGGCGATGCGCGCAAACGTATGCGCCGTTATAATCGCGCCGGGCGGCGCGTCCAGCCGCGCCCGCGCGATTTCCAGCCGGAAACAGGCCTCCTCAAGCGGCCTGCCCAGCGCCGACAGGCCCATAACGCCGATCACCCGCCGCGCCATGCGCGGTATCACCGGCTCGTGCGGCGCGGGCACCTTGCAGGGCATGCGCCGGCTGCCGTCGGCCTCGGCCAGCACATATTCAAACCGCGCGGCCAGCCGATAAATCATTTCCTCGTCCACGCCCTCCACCTTGCCGCGCGCGTCCAGCGATTTGCCCACCGCGCATATGCCGCGCCGCGCCGCGCCGTCCAGCGCTTCGCCGTCCGGATCAAACAACATCGGCCCGCACAGCGCCTCGGGCGGCGGCAAAATGTGGGTGGTGGTGGTCACGGCCACCGTATGCCCGGCCAGGCGCAGCTCCCGGGCCATTTTAAGCATGGCCGACGTCTTGCCCCCCGCGCCCACCAGCGCCGTCACGCCCGGGCCTACGCCCAAAGCCTCGTACAGCTTT